>CAZMWN010000157.1:2899-8344 GCA_964569935.1 uncultured Pirellulales bacterium | reverse complement strand
TAGATCCCTGGACATCTAAAACCGTAATTGTTGCTTGTTTAATATTGAGTTTACGAATATCGAGCCTATTATTAGGTTTGTGGGGTTGCTTAGATGAAAGAACTAACGGCAAGGACAAACTTCCATTCGACACTAATGCTTCCAGGTTTAATCTTTCTACTTCTATTTCCGTTATGACAGGATTAAGGCTGAATAAATTAGCTAAAGTTGCCTTGACATTATCTAAATATAGCCATTGGTGCTTTGTCTTGTCATAGAATCTGATTTCTTTAAGAAAAAGATGCCCTGATAAATTTAAATCCATTTCATCAATCTCAACCGGTCCTTCGCAAAACTTAGACATGCCCTGTTCTATTGCTTGTTGAATTCGAATGGGAATAAGCCAGGTTGCAGCTACGGTAAAAAACACCAGCATTACGAGAAAAAGGCTGATGACTATCCAAATACGATGTCTTGACTTCTTTTTCTTGTCGGCATTCCCGTGCTTATCATTTTGTTCAGTATGCATTAAGATATCCCCCTCAACCGAGAACTATTAATGTTTTATTTTTATAAGCCAACCTGAAAAAAATCAGTCATGCACTCACTGTGAGTTTGTATAAAAACAAATTGACACCATCCTGCATCCGCTCTACTATAATCTTTTTGTTGTAGTTTTATATAGGATAGTTTAATGCCCAGTCATAATTTATCAAGTATAAAGATAGATGAACTAGAAATCATCGGCTACTCGGTTGCTGGTGAAGAGACGGTCGTTGCAATACCACAGTTGGACCTTTGTTTCGATATCGGCAAGGCCCCCGACCAGATTATTCCTATAAACCATGTTCTGCTGACGCATGGCCATATGGACCATGCTGCAGGTTTTGCATATTATTTGTCTCAGCGAAACTTTTGTGGTCAGTCCGCCGGGACAATATTAGCTCCAAATAATCATTTGCCACCAATGAGACAAATAATCGATGCCTGGGCTCGATTAGATGGTAATCGAATACCCGCCAAACTCGTTGGTGTAAAACCAGGAGACGAATATCAGATTAAGCCAAATTTGCTTGTAAGAGTGTTCCCCACAAAGCATAGCGAGGGTTCTGTCGGTTATAGTGCGATTGAAAAACGAAAAAAGCTCAAGTCAGAATACTCAGGCATGACAGGCAAACAAATTGTTGAACTCAAGAAACAGGGAACGGAAATCGACTATACACTTGAGCTTCCAATCGTTACCTATCTGGGTGATACACAATATGTGGATTTTTCACAATTGAAATACATTGTCGAGAGTAAGATTTTAATCGCAGAGTGTACGTTCTACGAAGAAGAACATTCTCGCAGAGCTGAAGCTGGCAAACATATGCATATCGATGAGTTCGCTAAGTTGCTTAGTAAACTGCAAAATGAGCATATCATTGTTACACATGCCACACAGCGTACCCCGATGCGCGAAATCCGCAAGATATTAAAAAACACCCTGCCAAAAGATAAATATGAAAGAATCACCCTGCTTATGTCTCAAAGGTCGGTTTAATTGCCATGTCGGAACATATGTGTTGAAGTAATATCAATGTTCGTATGTAAAAGTGGTGTTCTGTTTTAAAGTTCATTATGTCTATTTACTGATATTAACTTGCGGTTCATAAATGCCGATAATTTATTGGAATTGTGTTTATAAGTAATCTATGAAGTTAACAGGGACGATGAAAACGTAAATGTTAAAATTACGTAAATATATTCGCTTATCTTTAAGTTTCATATTGAAGTTTTTTTTAATTGTTCTCTTTAAGATTATCGGTCCTCCTCGAACACTCCAATTTGGCTGGCCAATCAATGCAGCTATCCTCAAAGCCTTCGGTGCCAATATTAGCAAAGCCGGAGTGTTTATTCGCTCACCAGTTATTTTGCACAGTGCGAGAAATGGTTACTCCAATCTGACAATAGGTGATAATTGCATGCTTAACGGAAATAACTTCTTAGATTTATCTGGATGTATTACACTGGAGAATGGTGTAAGTTTAGGTCCCGGAGTGATAATCATGACTCACAACAGATACAATCACAACGCAATCCTTGAGGAACGATTGGCTCATACCTGTGGTGTTAAAGATGTTTTAATCAAGGAGGGTACCGGCATAAAGGCAGGTGCTTTGATTGTCCAGGGCATTACAATCGGGAAGAATGCGATAGTCGGTGGTAATGCCGTTGTCAATCGCGATGTTGGGGATAATTGTTTTGTCGCCGGTGTGCCTGCACATTTGGTAAAGGAAATAATATAAGCTCTTTTTTTCAGAAAACACAAGGCAAGGACAGGTCTAATGGACTTGATAATAAATTTCAAACCGACAGGAATGATACCGACCAAAGAAATGACACCCAATGTCCCGATTAAGGCTGAAGAAATCATAGATGATATTTATCAGGCCGGTCATGGAAAATATGGCCGAACATATGATAAAAACGCGTGCTAAAATATTTAATCCAACGTTTGATTCACACAAAGCGCGGTTCCCACACGTAGAATACGTTCCGATATGCTAAATTTTAATTCCAATTCAATTGACTTTTTCGTCAAGATTGATTATTTTTCATTTCTGGTGAGATAACTTTTTATAATCTGCAGCAAAACTCGTATTCCTGGAAGTACCTATGAATCGTTAAAAGTTCTTTACAGTCCTTCCTTATAAATAGAAAGGAGAAATATGTCTATACCACCGGCATTAATAAAACCATGTTATCCTCAGAGAGAGGGTAATACTGCCATCCCGTATATAGATGGCGAAGTGGCTATGGAGCGCATTTTTACTGAGATATTAAGAGCCCGGTCGAAAGTGTGGCTGACGATGTGCTTCGTTGATATTAACTTCAAAATTCCTTCAATTAATAAAAGTATAATAGATATTATTTCGGAAGTCAGCCAAAAAGAAGACCTTGATTTCAGAGTTTTAGCCTGGCGAAGTAAAACGATAAATGGAGATTTTGAAGGAACAAAAAAAGATTTTAAAAAATTAAAAGAGCTTAATTGTAAAGCCAAGTTTAGATGGGATTATAATAAACTTGGTTGTCATCATCAGAAAAATTTCATTATAGATGATGAAATTGCATTTGTCGGCGGTATTAACATGAATGAAAATCATGTCGATTCCAGTGCTCACACAAGAAGGAAGCCGCATTCGACGCACGACCTTTTCTGTGAGATTAGGGGACCTGCAGTCAGAGATGTGATTCATAATTTCATTCAAAGATGGAATAATGCGACCGAAAAGGATAAAAAATATGGTTCTTTCCCACAAGATGCCAGGCCGGATGATATTCCGGAATATCCGGAAAAACCACCTCAAAAAAATGAAGGCAATATCAAGATTCAAGTTACAAGAACAATTCCCTGTAATATATATACAAATGAAGATATTAGTGGTGGTGAATACAGTATCCGAGAGAGTTACTTAAATGCCATTAACAATGCACGAAGTTATATTTATCTTGAAAATCAATACTTTTTTGACAAAGTATCCCATCATTCGATAATAAGAGCGTTGATTTATGCGGCATATAGAAGAGTTAAGATTTTTATTATTCTTCCTGGTAATCCTGATTTCACAAAACTATTTTCCAGAGAGTTTTTAAGAGAAGTCAAGAATCATCCCAATATTTATGTGTATACTCTTGCTACGTCATACAAAAACGATGGAGAAGGCTGGGAACTATATAATTACAATGATATTTATATACATGCCAAACTATTTATTGTTGATGACCAGTGGTATTCTATCGGTTCAGCGAATATTAGCTACCAAAGTTTAAGAACCGATTCGGAAATAAACGTTGCTGTTTGGGATTCCAAAGGTGCTAAAAAACTAAGACAAGACTTGTGGAAGGAGCACCTTGAGTATGCTGAAAATAAAGAAGAACAATATAACCAAAAAATGATTATTGACGACCCTATTGAAGAAGCATTTGAACAGTGGTGGTTTTTTGCAGGAGCTAATAAATACTATCGTATGACAAAAGCGAGGGCGGAAAATCGATTGATGCCGTTGGATATAAAGAAATACACTACAATTAGAAAATTGTGGGGGTATCCCAAAGATTTACTTATAAAATTCATGAGGGGCCTCACCGGCACACTTGGGAGAATAATAGAGAAGGTTAGAGAACTTACTTGATCCCAAATCGACAAAAAGAGCAGGCTCTCTCTCAAGATACTTTTTTATTTACTATCTTTATTCGGGTTGGAATTGGAATTAAACAACAACGCTGAGTTTATCACAATAATTAAAAAACACATTTTGTAATATATCTATCAGTTTCACATCAAATCAATTGACTTTTTCTTGTCAATTTGTCAGAATCGTATAGCGGTGTCGTTAAAAGAATGTAACAACCTTTTGGATATCTAAAGTTCTATGATGACAATCTTCGGAAAAAAAGGGTTCGTACTATTTTTATCGTCTGTCTTTATTTTTTCCGTTGAGGTATTTGCTGCGAATACAAGTACAGATGAGCAGGAGCAGAACTTTTCAGAGTCAGTATCTGAGTTGGTAAAGTCTTGGCGAGGTTTTAACCTGGAGGGTAAATATACAATTGGGTGGTCTAATGACGGCTATCATGAAGAAGATTTTAGAATGATTAGCGAAAACGGATTCAATTTCATTAGACTTTTAGTGGACTACCGTACCTATACTTTGCCAAATGACAGACTTTCATTTAATGAAGTTGATCTGCAGGAGTTCGATGATGCCGTGAGCTGGGGGGAGAAATATGACCTGCATATTTCAATTAATTTGCATCGGGCGCCGGGTTATTGTATTCATGACTGGGAAGATCCTGAGAAAATGACGTTGTGGGACAATGGGCAGGATCAGGAGGATTTCATTGGACATTGGCAATTTTTCACGAATCGTTATAGAGACATCAAGTGGGACAGGTTGAGTTTTAATTTGATTAACGAACCTATTAATGTCGGCGAAGGAAAGTATATCGACTTGATGCAGCGAACTATTGATGCAATTCGTTCCATTTCACCTGAGCGCATAATCATTATTGATGGAATGGAGACCGCAACGAAAATGATATATGATGTGGACAGAGACAATATCGTGATTTCAAAACATGTCTATGAGCCTTTTTTGATATCTCATTATAAAGCTTCCTGGGTGGGCATTGATTACTGGCCTGAGCCTGAATGGCCTTTTTATCCGATCTCGAAATTCTTCTACGGACATTATAAACCGGAGTATCAATCTGAGCTAAAGGTTGAAGGTAGTATCCCCGATGGCACGGAAATAAAAGTCGAAGTAAACCAGGTGTCTATACGAGCTGGTTTTTATGTTAACGTGGATGGCGAAAATATTTTTTATAAATTTTTCCTGCCGGGCCCTGGTGAGGGGGAATGGAAAGAAGTTGTGTATAATGAGCAATACAATGTTTATCAGAACATTTACGATACAACTTATC
>CAZMWN010000157.1:0-2799 GCA_964569935.1 uncultured Pirellulales bacterium | reverse complement strand
GTTGTGTATAATGAGCAATACAATGTTTATCAGAACATTTACGATACAACTTATCAAGTGACGCTGAACGAACCGTGTGATGAGTTGTCGTTTGGCGTGGAGACCGGCGACTGGATGACCGTTAATGGCATTAAGATAATATTCCCAGATGGTAACGACTTAATTTTCTCGCCCACGGTCAAGCAATGGGGCATTACAATGCCTGTGTATGAGCTTCTGCCCGGCAACAAGCTGAATCTTTCTGTTTCGGAAGATTATCGAAGTTATTATGATATGGATTATATTAAGGAGTTCAGGGAAGCTGCTGAGCAAGGATATAATGTTATGATAGGCGAGTTCGGCGTGTATAATAAAACGCCGCATGATGTTACCCTAAATTATATGAAATGGTTACTGGATTCTTTCAAAGATGCGGGAATAGGCTGGTGTATGTTCGAATGGGATGGTACTTTTGGAGTCTTAGACAGCGAAAGAACGGATGTTGCATACGAGCAAATCAACGGCAGGCAAATGGATAAAAAAATGATGAACCTTTTAAAGGAGTACCCATGAAAAATTTCATCGCATGCATAACCTTTTGTTTGATATTTATAATAGCTTCAAATAACGCACTTCTTGCCGCACAGCATGACCAGAATGCTTCTAAGGAATGGTGGAAGGCACCCTACCCGGACAAATTTAGCGTCGATAAGATTAACACAAAGTTAAGTTTTATACATGTCGAAGGAAATAAGTTCATTAATGAAAACGGAAACCGGGTGGTTTTTAGAGGCGTTAATATTTCCGATCCGGACAAAATTAAAAAAAATGGTCATTGGGAAAAAAGACATTTCGAAGTAATAAAAGAATGGGGTGCGAATATCATTCGAATACCGGTGCATCCTGTGGCGTGGCGTCAGCGTGGTAAAGAGGAATATTTTAAGCTGTTGGACCAGGCGGTTGTTTGGGCCTCTGAGCTTGAGTTGTACTTAATTATCGAGTGGCATTCCATCGGGAATCTAAAAACCGGCCTTTTTCAACATCAAATGTATAACACCACCAAACAGGAAACCTACAATTTCTGGAGAAGTGTTGCCTTTCGTTATCAGAATGTTCCGACCGTTGCCTTCTATGAAATTTTTAATGAACCTACGATGTACAATGGCCAGTTGGGACGCATGAGCTGGGGTGAATGGAAAAAAATTAATGAAGAAATCATTCGTATCATTTTTTCACATGATAAAAATGTTATTCCGTTGGTTGCCGGTTTTAACTGGGGCTATGATCTTAAGCCTGTTAAAGAAAATCCGATTGAAATAAAAGGAATCGGATATGTCTCTCACCCATACCCGCAAAAAACTACAGAGCCTTTTGAAGAGAACTGGGAAAGAGATTTTGGTTTTGTAGCGGATAAATACCCACTGTTCGCCACAGAGCTTGGATTTATGGCCGCAGAAGATCCCGGCTCGCATATCCCCGTGATTAGCGATGAGAAATACGGCCAAACAGTTATTAATTATTTCAAGAAAAAGGGCATATCCTGGACGGTATGGAACTTTGACCCCGATTGGCCGCCACAGATGATATCGGATTGGAATTACACTCCCACAAAACAAGGCGCATTCTTTAAAAATGTTATGCTAAATTGGGAGAATTAGCCGTAGTTCTTTAACCCACGGTCCATACTATCGAAGGATAATAAATATTTACATCGCGGGTCGGGAGTATGTCAGACAAAGATCCACAAGTTCGTCGATAACTGCCGTGCCAGCACACATGACTTTGTCCGCCCCGCCCCAATATAGTTTCAATGTCCCGTCGTCTTCTGGAACGGCGCCGCAGGTAAAAACGACGTTATGTACATAACCGACTACTTCCCATGGGTCTTCCGGTTGTAGAATCCACCTGTCGCCGATACCAAGAATTTCCGCAGGATCGTCGAGCTTATGCAAAGCAACGCCGAGGCGATAAACATGCCCGTCCATTGTTGGAAAAACACCGTGATAAATGTTGAGCCAGCCCTTATCAGTTCGGATTGGCGGAGCGCCCGGGCCGATTTTCATCTCGTCCCAGTGATAGGGCACCGGTTTCATTATCAATCTTGAATCACCCCAGTGACGCAGGTCCGGTGAGTAACTTATCCAAATCGACCAGGGGCATATTTCAGAGTGGGGCCTGTTGAGTTTGACATATCTGCCGTTTATTTTGTCGGGGAAAAGCACGGTATTTCTATAATCCGCCTGTGTGATAAAGGCAACACGTTCAACTGAATTGAAATCAGTAGTTTTAGCTAAGCCGATACGTACTCCATGTGCCGAATATGCACTATATGTGATATAATACTCTCCTTCCAGATAGGTAATACGCGGGTCTTCAACTCCGAAAGCCTCATATTCACAAAAGACAGGCTCCTCGCTTGGTACCATAAAAGGTTCAGGTCGAGCCTTGAAATTAAAGCCATCCTGACTTTCGGCTATACCGATTATAGACCTACCGGTATCAAGGTGGGAGCGAAACAGCATGATATATCGGCCGTCAAATTTCACAACGCCGGCGTTATGAACCGTCTGAACCGGATACGGGATATCGTCCTTAGTTAGAATTGGATTGCCTTGATACCTTGTTACAAAATTTTTTTGCATTTGTATCTCCATTGACCTTAGCGTCGTCGTTAAGGACGCTATCAACTTTGCTGATGCTTAATCATCACCGTTTACTGGTTGTTTTGTGTCCTCAGATGAGCTCTTTTACTCAGGCTTATTCTTCTCGAATTTTATTACTTTGGCTTTGTCAATCAGGGTAAAGTAGTCCTCATTGGCT
>CAZMWN010000156.1:3626-8503 GCA_964569935.1 uncultured Pirellulales bacterium | reverse complement strand
AATTAATCAATACTATTAAATGGGTTCTTCCCGGCGTTCTACTTTTTGACGGCTGTAGAACTCGTCGCCGAGTTTTAATGATTGCTGTTTGCCTGCTCGTAATGTATTTACTAATTGCGATACAGGTAGTCAATCGTTTACCGCTTAATGCGGTTTTCAGTACTGAGATAATCAGTCGGGCGCGAAGAAATTGTTCGGATATTGGTTACAGTGCCGTTGATATGTCAGTATTTCTTGCCGGTACTTTCTGGGCGATGATAGCTGTGCTATCGGTGGTACGACAGAAGAAATTTAAAATTTTAGTACTAGCGGCAGTCTGTGTAGTAGCTTTAGGCCAGATGCTGACTGGTGGAAGAGCGGGGTACATTGCCTGGGGAGCTACGGGGTTAACCCTGTGTCTTATAAAGTGGCGAAAATACCTGATTCTTGCTCCTGTAGTAGTAATACTACTGCCAATTATAGTTCCCGGTGTGGTTGGTCGAATGTTAACCGGATTTGGTGAGACTGATGTGGCCGGGCAAAATGTTACAAATGATTATACCATTACTTCAGGCAGAACGCTGATATGGCCTTATGTTATTGATGAAATATACGATTCACCCTTGATTGGTTATGGGCGCCTGGCGATGAGACGAACTGGTCTTGCGAATCAATTGATGTCGGATTTTGGGGAATCATTCCCGCATGCGCACAATATGTATCTCGAAACTTTGCTTGATAACGGAATATTAGGCTCAATTCCAATTTTATTATTTTGGGGAATATTGGTTGTATATGCAGGTAGATTATTCAGAAGTGACAATCGCCTGTGTTCAGCGGTCGGCGGCCTGGCCTTGTCCTTGATGTTGACCCAGTTATTCGCAGGTATGGGATCACAGCACTTCTACCCGGAGGAAAGTATGCTGGGAATGTGGGCTGCTATGTTTTTATCACTCCGGGTTTATCTTGAACAGCAACGTACACAAATGAGCATGATTACAAATGAGGATTCCTGGAACAGACAACTAATACAACAGCAACCTACTTCGGTATCTATTTGTACAAATGGAACTACGGCACTATGACAAAACTTGCATACATCCTGGCGGCCAGTCATTCAGGATCAACACTTCTGAGCATGTTATTAGGATCTCATCCGCAGATTTCTACCGTTGGAGAAATAAAATTATCTTCTAAAGCGATGGGAGACCTTGCTTGTTATCGGTGTTCATGCGGACAGTTAATCCGCCGGTGCAATTTCTGGCAAAAAGTAAGAGAAGGTATGATCCGTCGAGGTTATGAATTTGATATAGCCGATGCCGGCACGGATTACCGTACAGTAGATTCTCGATATGCCCGTCGGCTGTTAGGGCCATTACACCGGGGCAGGTTGCTTGAGAATTTGCGTGATGGTGCACTAAAAATCAGCCCTACCTGGCAAAGACAACTTCCCGAAATTCAGAGTCGTAATGCGGCATTAGTTTCCACAATAATTGAAATTACCGGAGTAAAAGTAGTAGCGGATTCTTCAAAAACAGCTGTGCGGTTGAAATATCTGCTGCGAAATCCGGAGCTGGACGTAAAGGTGGTCCGCCTGATTCGTGATGGACGTGGTGTGACTTTAACATACATGGATCCGGCTGAATTTGCTGATGCCAGAGACCCGTCCCTGCGTGGAGGTGGAACAGGGAGTAACCGGGAAAACGAACGGCTTACTTTGGCTCGTGCTGCTTACCAGTGGCGAAGAAGTAATGAAGAGGCAGAAAATCTTCTGTGTCGATTGGATAAGTCAAAGTGGATTGAGATTCGTTACGAGCAGTTATGTGAAGATACAGAGAATACGCTTGGCCTGCTGTTCAGATTCCTCGGTCTTAATCCTGAAAGAAGAGTTAAGGATTTCCGTTCCGTTGATAATCACGTTATTGGTAACGGTATGCGTTTGGATACAACATCAGAGATTCGACTGGATGAAAGATGGCGGGAAAAGCTAACGGACCAGGATTTACAAATATTCAACGACGTAGCTGGGAAAATGAATCAACGGTATGGGTATGAATAAATACCTCTTGACCGGTTTCGTGATTCCAAATAGCATGATGTAGTTTTTTCAGAAAGGATTTCTATTGTGACAATAAACCGATTTGAAAAACCAATTTATGTAACCAGACCTTTTTTACCCCCCCTGGAGGAATTTTGTGAAGGTTTGAAAGAAATCTGGGGAACTCAATGGCTCACTAACAACGGTCCAATCTTAAAACGGTATTGTCGGGAGCTATGTAATTATTTCGAAACCGATAATGTTTGTCTTTTTAATAATGGAACATTGGCATTGCAGATCGGATTACAGGGAATGAACATTTGCGGAGAAGTAATAACGACACCGTTTACATTTGTGGCGACTACCCATGCGTTGTTTTGGAATAAAATAAGACCAGTTTTTGTTGATATTGAGCCGGATTATTACACGCTTGATCCCGAAAAAGTCGAAGCAGCAATCACTCCCTGGACAACTGCTATTCTTGCCGTACACGTATTTGGCTATCCAAGCAAACTTAATGTTCTGGCTGATATTGCACGTCGCCATAATCTTAAACTCATATATGACGCCGCGCATGCTTTTGGTGTTCGAGTGGGCAATAAATCAATCGCTCATTTTGGTGATATGAGTATGTTGAGTTTTCATGCGACCAAATCCTACCATTCAATAGAAGGTGGAATGTTAACTTTTCAGGATTCCGGGCTAAAGGAGACTTTCGATTATCTTAAAAATTTTGGATTCGAAAATCAAGTTGAAGTTGTAATGCCCGGCACTAACGCCAAGATGAATGAAATGCAGGCATTGATGGGTAGCATGTTGTTACAACACATAGATAAAATCAATAATAAGTGTCGGCAAATTACCGCTCTATACCATGAGAAATTGCGAGGTATTCGAGGCATACGTTTGGTACCTGAACTACCAAAAGATATACAGTACAACTATTCGTATATGCCTATTGAAGTAAATGAACAAGAATTCGGCATGAGCAGGGATGCACTCTATGAAGAATTGAAGAAATACAATATTCATTCCAGGCGGTATTTTTACCCGTTGATATGCGATTTTGCCTGTTATAAAAGTATTGCCGTTAAGGATCCACTAACAGTAGCACGTCTTGTCGCTTCAAGGATTCTTACATTGCCAATCTATTACGACTTGCAGTTAGAAGATGTAGATAGGATTTGTGATATTATCATTTTACTTAGTTCAAAAAAGTCTAATCTTAAAAGTTTGAGAACTAATTCGACATGAAAAAATAAGTGTTTTATTGGGGCTGGAATGGTAACTGGATATGCACATCCTGATTATGCTAATTCTTTTGAAGAATTTGGAGAACCAAGGGAGTTACCTCGATGTGGTGGATGGATACTTGAACGTCAGATTCCATGCTTTCCATATAAAGATGCAATGAGTTGTTATCCCTTGTTTGCTTGTCGCGATTGGTCCAAACTTCGTGATGATCTGAATGAGTTAAAGAACGACCTGGTGAGTCTGACCATGGTTACAGATCCATTTGGTGACTACAATCTTGCTTATTTGCATGAGTGCTTCGATTTCGTAAGACCTTTCAAGGAGCACTTTGTAGCTGACCTGAGCCTTCCAAGAGAAGAAATCGTCTCCAAACACCATCGAAAATGTGTCAGGAGATCCCTAAAATGTGTTTCTGTAGAAAGGTGTGAATCACCAGTGCAGTTTCTTGACGACTGGATTAGGCTTTACGATTTTCTAAAGAGCAGACACAATATTAATGGAATCCGAGCATTTTCAAGACGTTCTTTCAGCAGGCAATTAGCAGTTCCTGGTTTAGTGTTATTCCGAATTCTGCATGAGGGGACAACAGTTGGAGCAAATCTGATCTATCTCCAGAAAGAAGTAGCCTATGGTCATCTGACCGCATTCGATCCACTGGGATATAATCTTTATGCCCCCTATGCAGTTAAATGGTGCGCATTTGATTTCCTTTCCGACAAGGCAAAATGGTATGATCTTGGGGCAGGTGCCGGCACCAGGAGTAATGGTCAGGATGGATTAAGCAAGTTTAAAATGGGGTGGTCAACTAGCACTCGAATAGCGTATTTATGCGGCCGAATATTTGATAAGGAAAAGTATTTGGCAATTGTAAGTACCAAAAAAAATCTCGACACTGATTACTTTCCCGCTTACCGCAGTGGAGAGTTCACGTAGTCGGAAGCTTTTCTTTAAACAAATGATTAAATAGGAGTTTTACAGTGGAACCGGTTTATCTGAGAGCACTTGAAATTGATGATTTGGAACGAACACACAAGTGGCATAACGATCCAGACCTTTACTCATCTCTTACAAATACATTTAGATATGTCAGTATGAATGCAGAACGTAAATGGATAGAGAAAAAGGTTGAATTTAATAATTGTGAATCAAATTTAGCAGTTTGTGAATCTAATACAAAAAGGCATATTGGAAATATCTATTTGCGTGAAATAAGCTGGGTTGACCGTCGCGCAGGGCTTGCCATTTTTATTGGAGAGAAAGATGCTCGTTCTAAGGGATATGGGCAGTCTGCTATAAAACAAATTGTTCGATATGCTTTTGAGGAATTGAATCTTCAAAAAATATCCCTTACGGTCTTGGCGGAAAACACAACCGCGCGACATGTGTATGAAAAATGTGGATTTACTGTCGAAGGAACATTGGTACGCCATGTTTATAAAAACGGCCAATTCAAAGATATATTATGTATGGCTTTATTACAACAGGAATAGAGTTATCTTTTTAAAGGCAATTCCTTTCATTCGACTCTTTATGTATTTCGAAATCCTCAGAAATAATTCATAAATTGAGATTATAGCATCTTTAAAAAATTAATAAGTAAGATAAT
>CAZMWN010000156.1:0-3526 GCA_964569935.1 uncultured Pirellulales bacterium | reverse complement strand
ATATATTCAACAACACGATTATTCTGCAAATCTAAATAAAAGTACCACAAATACTATCAGGTTATTGACATGTTGGGACCTCGATAAAAATACTCCCTTCATTGCGGGAGGATTTCATAGAATAGGTCGTCCAAAGATGTATGGAGCCGACAACGGGGCGCTCGGAGGATTAATTACCCAAATTGGCATAGAAAATGGGAAACTCGGGCGTATTGCTTTAATACATGATGGACGTGTTGAATATATTCGGACACACCCCGATACAGGAAAAAGAGTATACGGTGTGGAAATTCCTCATTTTGAGAAAATAGCCTCTGCAATTCTTAAGATGTGCTGTGAATTGAATTTCGTCCCGTACATTGCATGGGACATTGTAGTTACTAAGCATTCATTTAAGATTTTAGAACTAAACTCGAATACAGATATGTACGGCTATCAACTGTTTGGACCATTATTATCAGATATTCGGTTATTAAAGTTCTATAAACAGTTTCTGACAAAGAGAAGAGAAAAGTTTTTTATGAGATAGAACAATTTACGAAAATTAATTCGTAGAATAATAAATGTAATTATGAATATGGATGACCAATTAAGAAACTTAATTATACCTGAAAGTATCTTTGCTTTTCAGAGCAGACTGTATACGGGAATATAAGCATCTGTATTCGTATCCCCCCTCTTCCCCCTCCATTATTATTGTAAGATCCGGCAAGATGATAGTATGACGGTTCGGATATTAGCAGATAAGTGATTTATAAAAGGAATTTTACAGTGCAACAAAAACGGCGCAAAAGGCAGAAGTTAGTCATTCTCGGATCAAGTTGGTTTGCTCAAGAAGTTGCCGACTTAGTTGAGGAAATTGAAGATTATCAGTTAGTTGGTTTTGTCGAAGGCATAGATCCAGAGAAATGCAAGGAAAAGCTGTTGGGATTGCCTGTGATGTGGATCGATGATGTAATGCAGTTGGACGATTCCTACAGAGGTATCTGTGCGGTTGGGACTACAAGGCGTAAAAAATTTATCGAGCAAGCGATTTCTCTTGGATTGAAGTTTACGACTATTGTACATCCAACAGCGAGGATATCCCCATCGGCATCATTAGGTCAAGGGACAATTGTAAGTCCGGGAACAGTTGTATCGGCCCATACGAAGATAGGGCGTTATGTCATTGTCAATCGAGGCTGTTTGATTGGGCATCATGTGGAAGTCGGTGACTACGTGACTGTTTCACCTGGTGTGAATATTGCCGGGAAAGCAAGAATAGGACGCCGTACATACATTGGGATGGGGGCTGTTATACTCAACGACATTCTGGTTGGGGAAAATAGTGTCGTTGGAGCAGGGGCCGTAGTATCACGGGATGTTCCTAATTCTGTGCAGGTTATGGGCTTACCAGCGAAGATTGTCAAAGAAGACGTTGAAGAAAGGTAATACATTGGTCGATAAACACATCAAAACAGAATTTGAAACAAAGTATAAATTTACCGGAAGCTGACCAGATGGATTTAATTATAAATTTCACACCTACAGGAATGATTCCAACCCAAAAAATGACTCCGCATGTTCCGGTTGCTGCAGAAGAAATCATAGAGGATGTACACCGCGCCGTCGATATTGGAATAACGATGGTTCATCTGCACGCACGCGATGCGGAAACCGGCAAGCCAACCTACAAGGCCGAAGTCTATGGTAAGATCATAGCCGGTATAAGATCGTTCTCTAAAGACCTGATTATTTGTGTTTCATTAAGCGGACGCAATATGAATGAGTTCGAAAAACGTGCTGAAGTTTTACAATTAGAGGGTGACTTGAAACCGGATATGGGCAGCTTGACACTAAGCTCATTGAATTTTAATCGAGTTGCAAGTGTCAATTCCCCGGAGATGATTAAAATGCTGGCAGATGAAATGAAGTCTCGCGGGATTCTTGCCGAACTGGAAGCTTTCGATGCTGGAATGATTAACTATGCCAAGTATTTGGAAACGAAAGGCATATTAGAGCCTCCTCATTACTTCAATCTGCTGCTTGGCAATATTGCCTGTGCGCAGGCGGATCTGTTGCATACCGGAATCATGATTCGTGACTTGCCTAAAAATTCCGTTTGGGCATTGGCCGGGATTGGTAATTACCAGTTAATGATGAACTCCTTAGCTATAGTTTCAGGTGGCGGGGTCAGGGTCGGACTGGAAGATAATATATGGTTCAATAAAGCACGAACCAAACTGGCCTCAAATTCCGATCTGCTACAACGCATCCACAAACTGGCAGAGGCAAGCGAGCGAGATGTAATGGCGCCTGGTAAGCTGAGGGAATTGCTTAACCTCCAAAGTGGTTATGGGAAATATGGTCGTACCTGCTGATTATTAATAACAGCTCTTGATTATGACACTAACGTCGCATGGATAATCTTAAACAAAAGACAATTAATGCTTTGATTTGGCGAAGTTTTGAGTCCTTCGGTCAGCGTGGAATAAGTTTTATAATTCAGATTGCCTTGGCGCGGTTGCTTCTACCGGAGCAATTTGGACTCATCGGGATGCTGACGATTTTTATTACTTTGGCCGAGACTTTTATTAACAGCGGATTTGGACAGGCTTTGATCCAAAAGAAAAACGCTAACCATACAGATGAATGTTCTATTTTTTACTTTAATATCTTTGTTTCTCTGATAGTAACTGGTCTCTTATGGCTGGTTGCACCTTGGATAGCAATTTTTTATGAGCAACCTTTATTGACTCCCCTGACACGTGTTTTATCACTAAATCTTATCATAAATGCTTTCTCGCAAATACAAGTAACCATTTTAAAAAAGAGAATTGATTTCAAAACCCAACTGAAAGTTGGCATTTCAGCTTCATTTTTTTCCGGCATCGTAGGTATTTCGATGGCATATACGGGCTTCGGAGTCTGGGCACTTGTTGGCCAGCAGATATCAAGGGGCCTCGCACAAACTGCGATTTACTGGTTTATTAGTGACTGGCGTCCCGCTCTAATTCTAAGCTTCTCTTCTCTTAGAACCATGTTTAATTATGGGTCAAAGTTACTCTTTGCAGGATTACTGAATACCGTTTTCAATAATATATACCTGGTAATAATCGGTAAGCTTTTCACGCCAGCGGATTTGGGATTCTATTCCAGGGCAAAAGGCTTTCAACAGTTACCGGTAATTAGCATTACTTCTATTGTTGGCAGCGTGACTTTTTCGGTTTTTTCAAAAATCCAGGACGAAACAAAGAAGTTAAAGACTGGCACTCAGAAATCACTTTGCACTCTCATTATGATTATTACGCCTTTTATGCTTGGTTTGGCGCTTGTTGCAAAACCGCTTGTGTTACTTCTATTAAAAGAAAAATGGTTGCCATGTGTTCCTTTTTTGCAACTGTTATGTATCACAGGTATTTTCTGGCCCTTACATGCCATTAACCTGAATGTTTTAAGAGCTATTGGACGGTCGGATCTTTTCTTCCGGTTGGAAGTGCTAAAGAAGATTCTCACCGTTATTTCTATTGCTGTAACATACCGCTGG
>CAZMWN010000155.1:4234-8529 GCA_964569935.1 uncultured Pirellulales bacterium | reverse complement strand
GTTGCGGAAATACCGATTACAGAAATAACGTGCTATACAACTGGGGTTATCAAAGTTGCTACGGGGGTGAAAAACAGCAAAAAGGTAATCCGAAATTTAATTTCTCCAATATTAATATGGTGGCCAATTATTACAAGCCAGGACCTGCAACTAAACCAGGCGAGGTGTCGCACCGCATTGCGAGTCCTTCAACACGCGATGGAGCCGCTGATTATGGCAAATGGTATATTGCCGATAATGTTGTTGAGGGCAATGCCTCGGTGACAGCCAATAACTGGAATGGTGGCGTACAACCCTCAAAATCAGTATTTAAACTTGATGAACCTTGGGCATCTATGCCCATTAATCAGCAAACTGCGGAAGAAGCCTATGAAACTGTTCTTGAAAATGCAGGCGCCACATTGCCCAAACGGGATACGGTAGATACACGCATTATTGACGAAACCCGTAATGGCTATGCAACTTATGAAGGGCCAACATACAAACAAAATCAGTCCGTGCCCGATGAAACAGAAATTTGCGGTATTATTGATTCACAGACAGACGTTGGCGGTTGGCCGGAACTGGAAAGCACAACAGCCCCCACCGACACCGACTATGACGGTATGCCCGACGATTGGGAAACTATGATGGGTCTTAACCCCAATGATGCTGCTGATGGGAACAAGGTTGCGGCCGATGGTTACACCATGCTGGAAAAATATCTAAACAGTATTGATTGAAAACGGTATGAACCACTAAACTAAAATTTTTCAATAGGCAAACATTTTGTGTTATGAGTAACCAAAAGACAATGACTGATATTGAATTAGAAATCAAGTCTATCCAGTACCGGATTAGACTGCTCAAGTATATCAAGAAGGCAAACGCCGGTCATACCGGTGGAAGCCTATCCTGTGTTGATATCTTGAATGTGTTGTATAATCGCATTTTGAATGTTTCGCCGGAGAAATTTAATGATCCGAATCGTGATCGATATATCCAAAGTAAAGGCCATTCGGTTGAAGCTTTATATGTCGTGCTGTCGGATAAAGGTTTTTTTCCTGAATCGGAGCTTGAGACATTATGTCGATATCGTTCGCATTATGTGGGTCATCCTACTCGAAAAGTAAACGGCATCGAGCACAATACCGGCGCCCTAGGCCATGGCCTGGCATTTGGTATCGGTGTGGCACTTTCAGCAAAAAAAGACAAGGTAGATTATAAAGTCTATGTTCTTCTTGGGGATGGTGAACTGGTCGAAGGCTCAAACTGGGAATCCTTTTTGATTGCGGCACATTATGGTCTGGACAACCTGACGGCGATTGTTGACCGGAATAACCTTCAAATTACCGGCCGAACAAAAGATGTCTGTGATGTTGAGCCGCTGGAGGAAAAATTCCGAGCTTTCAACTGGCACGTTGAAATCGTCGATGGCCACGATATCTCAGCTATGACGAATGTCCTGAGTAAAATCCCTTTTGAAAAAAACAAACCAAACATGATTATCGCCAATACCGTCAAAGGTAAAGGAGTCAGTTTTATTGAAAACGACCACACATGGCACCATCATGTCCCGAATGATCAACAGTACCAACAGGCACAAGAGGAATTGGACAAGCTTTTGGCGGAATTAGAGTTATGATATTCGAAGCTGGCATAGAATTAGGCAAAGGGAACCTGGAAGTTTTCTCCGAGACGTTGATATCGCTGGCAAAGAGTGACAGAAATGTTCTTGCCGTCACCAGTGACTCACGGGGTTCCGGGAAACTGGCGCCTTTTGCCACCGGTTTTCCCGAACAAATTATCGAGGTGGGAATTGCAGAACAGAATCTTGTCGGAATATCTGCAGGCCTTGCCTCGACGGGAAAATTTGTGTACGCCGTTTCACCGGCATGTTTTTTAACTGCTCGCGCTCTTGAGCAAATCAAGAACGACGTTTGTTATTCAGACCACCCGGTCAAACTTATAGGTATCAGTGCCGGTGTGAGCTACGGCGCCCTGGGTTCAACTCATCATTCCACCCATGACCTGGCTGTGCTCAGAGCGATAAATAATATTGTTATCATCGTACCGGCGGATAATTTTGAAACGGCACAGGCAGTCAAGGCGGCAGCGACCATGTCCAGTCCGGTTTATATTCGATTCGGCAAACGCCCTGTGTATCATCTGCATAATCCCCAGACGAAATTTGAAGTGGGTAAGTCGCTTACCATCCGACAGGGATCGGATATAACATTCATCGCTACGGGTGAAACGGTATATCACGCCCTTATGGCGGGCAAGATGCTTGAAAAGGAGGGACTATCCTGCCGCGTAATCAGCATGCACACGGTCAAACCTCTCGATGTCGAGGCGATTCTACAGGCGGCATCCGATTCCAGGGCGATAGTGACAGTCGAGGAACACAGTATCCTGGGCGGATTGGGCCAGGCGTGTGCCGCGGTTTTGATGCAGGCCGGCGTTAGCATTCCTTTTAAGATTGTTGGTTTACCTGACGAGTATACGGTTACCGGCAGTCAACTGGAAATCTTTAACCATTACGGCATTAGTGCCCAGGGTTTGGCTGAAACGGCAGGGATCCTTTTAAATCCATAAAAAAATGAACGTTTTGTGACGAAGGAACAATTGTTATGAGTGACAGTTACATCCTGGCAATCGACCAGGGAACCAGCGGCACAAAAACCATTATTTTCAACACTCAGGGCGAAATTACCGCCAAGGCCTCCGAACCACTGAAGTCCTACTTTCCTCAGCCGGGCTTTGTTGAACAGAATCCTCTTGAAATCTATCAAAACGCTTTGAGTTCCCTGAAGACGTGTTTGAAGGAATTTACTACGAGAGCTTCTGGAAATTTAAAAGATGTCACCTGCTGTAGTATTTCGAATCAGAGAGAGACATTTGTCCTCTGGGACGCATCGGGCAGTCCCCTTTCTAATGCTATCGTCTGGCAGTGTAAAAGATCTGTGGAAATCTGCAACCGTCTCAAAGGTACTGAGCTGGAAAACCAGGTCAAGGACAGAACCGGTCTGATTATCGATCCGTACTTTTCCGGCACCAAATTGGTTTGGCTATATGAAAATGATGCCCGGATAAAAAATGCCGTTGATACGGGGCAGGCGTATTTTGGAACCGTTGATACATGGCTTCTATTTAAGCTCACCAAAGGCAAATGCTATTTCACCGATCACACGAATGCCTCCCGTACCCTGCTTTTCAATATCAACAACCTTCAATGGGACAGTAATCTGCTGGAAAATTTTAACCTGGACAATCTCAACCTTCCCCAGGTTCAACCTTCTTCGTACAGATACGGTCAATCCGACTTTGAGGGACTTTTACCGGATAAGATCAACATATCGTCCATGGTGGGTGATTCCCACGCCGCCGCTTTTGGAGAAGGCTGCTTCCGGTCCGGCATGGCAAAAGCAACCATGGGGACCGGCTCTTCTATCCTGCTCAACACAGGCTCAAAAAGAATCAAATCAAAAAAGGGCATGGTCACTACCATTTGCTGGAGCATGCCTGAGAGAGTCGATTACGCCCTCGAAGGTATTATAGTGACATGCGGAGCGACCATCAACTGGCTGCGCGACCGAATGGGATTATTTGCCGAGAGTAAGGAAACCGAGCAAATGGCCCTTTCCGTTGAAGATAATCATGGCGTTTACCTTATCCCCGCCTTTAGCGGGCTGGGCGCTCCCCACTGGAAAATGGACGCCAGAGCCGCAATTCTGGGATTGACTTTCGGCTGCGATAAAAACCATATAGTCCGCGCCGCACTGGAATCAATTCCATACCAGATAAAAGATGTCATCGCCGCTATGGAGCAGGATAGTAAAATCAAGTTAAAAGAGCTCCGGGTTGATGGAGGTATCACATCCAATAAATTTGTCATGCAGTTCTTGGCCGACCTTTTGAAAACCAACGTTGTCAACATCGGCATGGAGGAGGTCTCTGCACTTGGTGCCGCCTACTTAGCCGGCCTTCAAGAAGGCATTTTTCAAGATATTAATCAATTGATAAGCCTCAATGTCGGTAAAAGGCAATTTTCTCCTGGAACCGATGCGGAAAAAGTTAACGCCTTTTACGAGGGCTGGAAAAAAGCGTTGCAACAAGTTATGTAATCCGGTCAACATTGCATAGGTGACGTTAAGCTCACGAATGCAAGCCCGAATAACGCCAATGGGCGATACAGGATTCCGCCCATCGGGCTAGAACCTGTCGCTTGCGCTCCCCATGGGGCTTCGCCCCTCTGGCGTTCGCTTTGCTCACTGTCACCCCGCAGCTTAACTAAAGCGGGTTATTCATTGAGG
>CAZMWN010000155.1:0-4224 GCA_964569935.1 uncultured Pirellulales bacterium | reverse complement strand
GGGTGTGATCCGTGCGCTCTAGCCAGCTGAGCTAATCGCCCCGGCTTCTTTCCAAATTCAAACTATGTGAGATTATAAATTTTAACCGGGCAAAAGTCAATCCAAAGTTAAGCTGCGACAACATTAATGCGTCCTAACTTGACTCCCTTCATACTTAAAATGCTCTCTGCCATTTTATTGATTTCACCGACACGCCCACGAAGCACAATTATCTCCAGGCAGTCATGCTCATCCAGATGCACATGCAGGGAAGAAATTATCTGCAGTGACTTGTTCGGAGTATGAGCATGTTGCAGGCCGATTAGAGATTCAATTAGTTTTGTCGCATGATGGTCATAAACCAGAAATACTGCACCAATCGCCTTGGCATTGGGATTCTCAAGCTGCTGCCGGCTTATTTGTCGACGTACAAGATCGCGTATTGCCTCCGACCGACTCTGATAACCCTGTTTGGTTATAAGGCCGTCGAATTTTTCGAGTAGTTCCTTATCAAGTGAGATTCCAATACGTTCGAGCGGTGTCATTTTCTATTCTCCTGATAAGAAAGACCGGTGCCTTCAAATAACCTCAAGTCGGCGGAGAATAGCGGCCGCCCAGCGGGAGCTGCGGATCTGCGCGAGGATAAACAATAACAAAACCAGCAGCCAATAGCCGCAGAACCGTAAATAGTAAAGGGCGATATTGAACATATCATCCGTTTTGGCTGAAAACCACTTCACCAACTCGTCGGAAGTAAACATAGCCCCTATAGCCACAAGATCGAAAACTTTCTGCCAGGGCAATAATAGAACAAGGGCAAGTAGAGAGAGGAAAAACGCTCTGGTTATATGGTTAATCCCACCAAGGCGTCCTAACATAGAAACTTTCAAAGAAAAGATTAATGTCAGGCAATAAAGCGCAGCCGCCAGTATAAGTACCGCATTAACAAATCGCATCACACAAACCAGGTGACCGAATGTGATACCGAAAAGGGAGCCATCTGATTCCTGTACGTCAGAAGATTGAGGTGGTTCGGGTGCCGATTCTTCCGATTGGTCTGGTTCGGCAGGCTCAACGGCTGCCAACATTACAGGTTTGCTGGATTCTGAAGGCTGATTCGAATCAGCGGGCACCTCCGGTACAGCGGCCTTGTCAGGCGCAGCCGGTTGACTTGGTGCCGCAGGTAGATTTGTTTCGGGAACCATTTTTTTAACTGCATTGTTCATATCCTGTTTAATTTCCGGCTCGACTTTAGCCATTACAGACAGAACGGTAATTGGTGTTTCTCCTGCAATTGCCATCTTAGCATCCGACGGGACAGAAATCCAACCGGTATCTACAAGCCAGAAGCATATTTGTACAAGCAAAAGGCAGATAATAATGATTACGAATAAAAGGTTTTTCCATCCCTTGAATACTCCAACAGCTTCGAGGCAATCGGTTGTATCCAGCAAATTGTTTGAACCGCCCTGGTTTTCATTCATTTTTATTCCTCCCTTTCCTATTATTTAATATTATCAACATTGATTTTCGTCCCATAGACAACAAGTCGGGATTCACGCTTATTTCTTGCAGATTTTTTAAGATATATTTGTCAATTATCATATTTCGCTTTTATTATAAGTGCAAAGAATTTCTTTTTCCGTGTTTTGAACCCCCAGAGTAAATCTGGGGGCTAACCGGACTTGACTTTGTTTTCTTGCCCCGGCGTAGTATGTAACGAAGCCAGGTATTACTTTACGCAATACGCATTACGCTGAACACAATACGAAATAATTGGGTTCGTTTTGGATTCGTTTTTGACTTGGCGAAATGCCGGTTTTTGCCATAATCTTTTTATTTCAAAGAGCTTACATTCATTTGAGCCATTTTGCAAATTGGGTTTGTTTGGCTTTGAATTGGGTTTGTTTCGGCCTAAATTGGCTTTGTTTTGGGTTCGTTTTGGCTTTGTTTTTTAGCCCATCCGGAACCGGCAATTTTTCATAATATCTTTATTTCAAAGAGCTTATAGTCTTTTACACAATACGTATCACTCTGAACGCAGTACGAAAAAATTGGCTTTGTTTTGCAAAAAACAGGCCGATTTGTAGAATGTTCTCTACATTTGTCGAACAAGATGAGTATATGCGTTTATGAGTGTATGTGTTGATGAGTATATGTTTTAACTCATTTACTCTTTTACTGATGTACTCATTCACTCCCACCGCCCCCATTTTTCATTCGATATTGGACATTCAATATTCGATATTCATTATTCAATTGTTCCGCCTTAGGCGTCCCTTACGGGAGATGCGTATTATACCCACAAACAGCCAAAAAACAAGCAAATTCCCCGTTTTTATGCAAATTGTCCTTGATACGGACTCGTCACTGTCATTGCGAGGAAGCTGCAAGGCTGACGCGGCAATCTTCATTGTTAATATTAAAACAATAAATGCATTTAATCGAAGATTACTTCGCCTGGCTCGTAATGACAGAAAAAGCTTTTTCTCCTTGCTCAACAAAGTAACGTCATTTATAATTGAACCTGGCGGATATGATAACTTTGAAGCGGCAATGTCTTAGTTTGTGCTTTCTTGCTTTATGTCGAAAGGCTTGAGATGTTATACGGAAACTATATATACATAGTTAGATGCGCATGATGAGAAAATGCACCATCACGAAGCTGATTGTTCAGGCCGTTGCTGTTGCCTTCGGCTTACTTGGCCTGATGTGGATCTTCGGCGGTTTCTACATCGCTGTTGTGGGCATCAGAGAATTGGATCGCTTCTCCGTGTTCTTCATGATTCCCATGTCCTTCCTTCTCGGCGGAATTGTCCTTGCTGTGGCATGGCAGAATCTGCGCCACTTCGGGCGCGAGTCCATTCAAAACGTCACCGCACTTGTGGCATTATTAGTATATACCGGCTTGATGACACTCGTGGAACCATTTCAAGATGCAACGCGGGACCTGAAGAAGGAACTGCTCTATTCGGCTACGTTCCTTATCCCGGTGCTCTTGGCGTACCTGTTCTACCGAGTTCTGAGCCGGAAGTTGATTCAACTAACAGAAACAGAAAGCAGCCAACAAACCGAGTCCACCGATCCATCGAAAGCATCGCCGGGCGCATCTTCCGATGTCCGGTGACTCACGCCGTTAGACAATAACTATAAATGGTCAATCGGTGAAAAAATGAAAAATAGTGAAGCAAAGAATCTCATCGGCTGCTGCGGGTTATATTGTGGATTATGTAACAAGTATCAGTCAAAAGCACCAAGCAGATGTATTGGTTGTAGATTAGGAGAGCAGCACTCATGGTGTAGTATTTGGAATTGCTGTGTAAAGAAGCATGGATTTGAGAGTTGTACCGAATGCAATGAAATATTTAATTGCACAATCTTCCTCAGAAGAAAAGTTGTGGAGTGGACTCCGGCTGCTGATAATTTACGTCAAATTAAAGAAGCTGGTTTAGAAAGCTGGTTAAGAGAACAAAAAGAAAGACAGGCATTATTAGAAGAATTACTTCAGAATTATAATGAAGGTCGATCAATGAATCTTTATTGTAAAGTCTGCGCAAGAATGTCGATTGACCTGATTAACAGAGCAATAAAAGAGGCAAAAGAAAAACTTATAAGTGAAAAAGTAGATAATTCTGATTTGAAATCAAAAGCAAAGGTTCTAAAGGCAGTAATCAAAGATTTAGCCTTAAAGGTCAATATTAACCTGGATTAGAAAGAATAGTTCTGTTGTCTAACCAATCGTTGCGGCGGACGGCGAAAACGCCGCCACTGAACTTGATCGTTATCAGGCGATTAGGGTGCGTCGCAAGAGTGTTAAAACGTTAGATTCTTTAGCGAATTGGTCCATTCTTGGGGCTTTCTGACAGTAACGTTGGCCGAGACCACGGTTAAAACTGTTGAAACGAACTGCATATATCGTTATTATAGTCAATTACGGAGCTTATGGTATACATACAGGAGTACTACTTATAGAGCTAAATGGGAAATCCTGGTTTAAAGATATACCAGGAGGAAAGGGGTGGTCACAATGAAGAATAACTGGTGGATCGGACTGCTGGTGTCAATTCTGGCAATCACCGGGCAAGTAATGCACGCAGCACATTATGATTTCGAGGGCAACACCAAGGCTGGCTCAGGGAAAAACCTATATGCGCCACTAAGCGGTCGTTCCTCCATGGTCACTGACCTGGACAACGATCAGGTGCTGGAATGGAACGGGTGCATTGCTGATGGGAGCATCAATGG
>CAZMWN010000154.1:8102-8555 GCA_964569935.1 uncultured Pirellulales bacterium | reverse complement strand
TATAAAACCGCAGACGTTGTTATCTGGAATGTGGATGACCAGGAGGCCGATATCCTGCTTGCCACGCTGAATCGGCTTGCCGGGACGGATGAACTTGACAAGAAACTGTCCTTACTCAAACGACTTAACGAAAAGATGAAGACAGGCGATTTGGCCAAACTCCTGCCGCAAAGTGCAAGACAGATTGAACGCCTGAATAACTTGAAACTGCCGATAGCCCCGGTGAATATGAAACAGGCGAGCTTTTTAATCCCGCTGACGTTCTTTGTAAACGACGCTCAATACGAAACCATCCGTCGTGCGATGTCACTTGCCACAGATACTAAAAATCAAAGAACAAAAGCCAAAAGAAGCGCCGCCGCCCTGACAAGCATTGCCGAACAATTTATTAAAAACCATTCACCCCGTGATATAGGTCAGAGGCCGCCATCTCACGGGGCAAAGTAACGGATT
>CAZMWN010000154.1:0-8092 GCA_964569935.1 uncultured Pirellulales bacterium | reverse complement strand
GAAAATCAAATATGTTCAGCTTGAAAGCGACGCATTTCTGACGGATCTGGATTTTATTAGGTTCTCACCGGCAGAACGTGGGCTGTATTGCAGTCTGATTTTCTTTCTCAATTCCAACGATGGCAAATGCGAATTCGACCAGGCGGCGCTGAGCAGACTATGCAACTGCGACAACGTGCAGCAGTTCAAACAACTCTGGCAGAAAATCGCAAAAAAGTTCCAGGTGCGCAACGGCGTGATTAAACATAAACGTGTAACAAAAGAATTAAGAAAAGCAAAAAAGATGCTACAAGCCCGCCGCAAAGCGGGACTTAAGGGAGCCAAAGTGACATGGCAAAGCCATAACAGAGCCAACGGCGCAAAAGACGGCACCGCCATGGCTAAGAAAAGAAAAGGAAACGTAATCGAAAAGGAAAGCAAAGATAATAATTCGAATACGAACTCGAATAATCCATCTTGTTCTTTTTCGAATCCGGTTCGAGAACGACTACCTGCCAACGTTCATATTCAGGCCCTAAACTTTAACCAGGCCCTTATCGGCATCATACCGCCGAGAAGCCGTTCCGACCGCACGTGTTTCCACAATGTCACCCAATGGCTGGTCGAAGGTGTGGCCTGCGGACGATTCGACAACGAGATTTTCACCAGAGTCCTGGATTTTGCAAAGGAAGCACGAGCCGGACAGAAGCCGGCGGCAGTCTTTATGGCACTGCTTAAAAAGGAATTGAGGTACGCAAAAAAATGCAAAAGTTAAAAATTAAAACGCAAAATAAGTATTTAGCCCCTCAATTTATTGAGGGGTTCACAGACGAACACAATAAAAAATGGGACGCAGAGTATCGGTTGATTCCGCTGACGCAGGGCCTGTTCACCATTGTGGTTACCGACGACTACGAACGTCTGGTACAGCATAAATGGTGCGCCGGCGGGAAAAAGGAGCAATACTACGCACAACGATCAGACCATGGAAAGATTTTTTTTATGCACCGCGAAATCATTGATGTCCCCGCCGGTTTTGTTTGCGATCATATAAATCACGTCAGGCTGGACAATCGCAAGTGCAACCTGCGCGTCTGCACCCTATCACAGAACTCACAAAACCGCCTGCCAAACGAGCTTGGCACATCCAGATATAAAGGTGTCCGCTGGCACAAAGACAAGCGTAAATGGGAAGCTTCGATTAATTATCACTACCGCTTGTTTCACATTGGCTATTTTGATTATGAAGAAGATGCCGCAATTGCATACGATGACATGGCGATTGAACTGTTCGGCGAGTTCGCATGTCTGAACTTTCACTATCGCCCGGAGATTCGAGAATGGATTCAGCATATGTACCTGTTCCCGCCGATAGAAGTTGATAACAACGGCTTTGAACAAGAAAATCCCCAACCGGAAATATCCTATATTTCTACCGTAAGGCATCTTTAAAGGACTTGCACAAATGGCATAAATCTGGTATATTCGTTGTTTAGAAAGCGCCGTAAGGCGTCCATTTAGGAGAGCGGTAGCGATGCGAACCCTTAAAACAATATCAAATCAATCGATATGTATAATTCTACTGGCGGTGCTGTGCAATATTTGCTCTGCAAAAATTATCTACGTCGATGACGATGCAACCGGCGCAAATGACGGCTCAAGCTGGACAGATGCTTATGTTTACCTTCAAAACGCTCTGGCCGATACGAATGAATCGGACAAACCCGTCGAAATCCGTGTAGCTGCCGGAATTTACAAGCCGGATATGGGAGGCGGACAGACACCCGGTGGCAGAGAAGCTACTTTTCAACTTATCAACGGCGTCACCCTCGCTGGAGGTTACGCGGGAGCCGCCGACCCGAATACAGACCCGAACAGCCGAAATATTGAACTGTACGAATCCATCCTCTCCGGCGACCTCAACAGCAACGATGTCGAAGTTGCAGGTCTATTTGATTTGTTTGTTGAGCCGAGTCGAGCGGAAAACAGTTACCACGTTACAATCGGAGCCGGCACCGATGAAACCGCCATACTCGATGGTTTTATTGTGACCGGTGGCAACGACGACCACATTATAAATCATACAGATCCAGCAGGATCTCCGTGGGTTGAACTCCTCGGATACGGAGCAGGGATGCATAACAGAGCCGGTAGTCCTGCACTTAGAAACTGTACGTTCAGTTGGAATTCAGCAAGTGAAAAAGGTGGCGGGATGTACAACGAGGACAACAGTAATCCAACGCTGACCAACTGTATATTCATCGGCAATTCTGCGTTAAATGGAGGTGGGATTCACAACAAACAGAGCAATCCGGTTTTAATTGACTGCACATTCAGCAAAAACACGGCTGTGGTGGATGGTAGTGGAATGGCTAACATCAACAATAGCAATCCAACACTGACCAAGTGCACGTTCAGTGGGAACTCGGCAAAATGGGGTGGCGGAATTTACAACCTGGACAACAGCAATCCAACGCTGACCAACTGCACGTTCATCGGGAACTGGGCAAAATTTGGTGGTGGAATATCCAATATTCGGAGTAGTCCAACCCTATACAACTGCGTGTTCACCGGGAACTGGGTAAAATGGGATGGCGGCGGAATATATAATGTTAATAACACATCGCAGACAAATAGCACACTAATTCTTATCAACTGCATATTGTGGAGCAATACTCCTAATCAAATGAATGGCAATCCCAATATATCATACAGCGATATTCAGGGCGGCTGGGAAGGCGTTGGTAATATTGACGAAGACCCGCTTTTTGCCTCCCCGGGCTATTGGGCGGACGTTAACAATCCTAACATCGTTATAGAGCCGGATGACCAGAATGCAGTCTGGGTAGATGGTGACTACCATTTGAAATCTCAATACGGCCGGTGGGATCCGAATAACGGAAACTGGGTAATGGATGATGTTACCAGCCCATGTATAGACGCGGGCGATCCGAACAGCGCTATCGGTGATGAGCCGGAACCGAACGGCGGCAGAATCAATATGGGCGTCTACGGCGGAACACAACAAGCCAGCAAATCAGACCAAACGTTTTATTTTAAGTAAATGGAAAAATGAAAGGCAAGTTATGAAATTTTCCATCGACAATAAAATTTACCTGATGACACTCGTATTTATCGCCGCGATTGTGCTTGGCGGCTCAAATGCAAATGCGGACTTTACATTCAGCCGGGCTGTCAATTCAGGGCCGCCTCTGTGCAGCAGCTATGATGACAGCAGCCCTTTCATTTCGGCCGACGGCCTCTCATTGTTTTTCGCAACCAATCGGTCGGGTGGTTCGGGCGATTTCGACCTGTGGATCTCTACGAGGACATCGACAAGCAAATCCTGGGGCGAGCCGGTGAACCTCGGCCAAACGATAAATACTTCAAGCCTCGAATGGCATCCGAGCATTACAGCCGACGGCCTCGAACTGTACTTCGATTCCAATCGGCCCGGCGGACAAGGAAGCTGGGACCTGTGGGTGGCAAAGCGAGACAGCACGCAGGGGCCATGGGGAACTCCCGTTAATCTCGGACCGGTCATCAACAGCTCGATATTCGAGGAATCCTCGAGCATCTCCGGCGACGGCTTGACGCTGCTCTGGAACAGCAAACGGCCCGGCGGATACGGCGACAGCGATATATGGATGACCACACGCGGCACAAGGGACGAACCATGGGGCGAACCGGTCAATATCGGTCCGGCCATAAATACCGAGCTTCTCGAATCCAATGCGATAATCTCCGCCGATGACCTGGCTATATTTTTCACCGCATGGCCCTGGCCGGATGGATACGGTGACTTCGATATATGGTTCTCAAGACGGGCCAGTAAAAATGCCGACTGGGGCACGCCGGTCAATCTCGGCCAAACGATAAATACTTCAAGCCTCGAATGGCATCCGAGCATTACAGCCGACGGCCTCGAACTGTACTTCGATTCCAATCGGCCCGGCGGACAAGGAAGCTGGGACCTGTGGGTGGCAAAGCGAGACAGCACGCAGGGGCCATGGGGAACTCCCGTTAATCTCGGACCGGTCATCAACAGCTCGATATTCGAGGAATCCTCGAGCATCTCCGGCGACGGCTTGACGCTGCTCTGGAACAGCAAACGGCCCGGCGGATACGGCGACAGCGATATATGGATGACCACACGCGGCACAAGGGACGAACCATGGGGCGAACCGGTCAATATCGGTCCGGCCATAAATACCGAGCTTCTCGAATCCAATGCGATAATCTCCGCCGATGACCTGGCTATATTTTTCACCGCATGGCCCTGGCCGGATGGATACGGTGACTTCGATATATGGTTCTCAAGACGGGCCAGTAAAGATGCCGACTGGGGCACGCCAGTCAATCTCGGCCTGAACGTCAATACTGCCTTCTCGGAGTATTGCCCGAATATCTCTTCCGACGGTACAACGCTGTACTTTTCCGACTGGCCCACGCAACGGCCGGGCGGAAACGGAGCCGAGGATATTTGGCAGGCATTGATTACTCCCGTTGTCGATTTCAACGGCGATGGAAATATAGACACCGATGATTTGCTGATACTGATTGACAACTGGAATACAAGTCAGACACTCTGTGACATTGGCCCGATGCCCTGGGGTGACGGCGTGGTGGATATGGAGGATTTGACGGTATTTATCCGTTACTGGGAGCAGGAGAATTTCCCGGATGTAAACGTCGATGAGGACGATGACGGCGGAGAAGTCGTACTCAAGCAGGGACAGGTCCTTGTCGTCACACTGGAATCGAATCCCTCAACTGGGTATAGCTGGGCGGTTCTCGAAAATCAGAATCCTATCTTAGAGCAGGTAGGCGAGTCGGAGTATAAGCCGTCCGAGCAAGGCGATCCGCCGATGGTCGGCGCCGGCGGTTGGGAAATCTTCCGCTTCAAGGCGGTAAATTCCGGGCAGACGACTCTTAAATTAGTCTATCGCAGACCATGGGAAACAGAAGCAAACTCTGCCAATACATTTACCATCGATGTAGTGGTGAATTAAAAAGATAGAGCAACAAAACAAAATAAAGCGAGGCGACGGTCCTCGAAAGGGGCTTCGTCACGAAAGCTATTCTCAATAATAAAACGAAAGGATAGTGGAAAATGGAATTTCTCAAAAGTCTAAAAATCAGGTTAATTCTAATCACATTTGTGACCACTATTACTCTTGCTGGCGGAAGTGTGAAAGCTGATTTTACCTTCGGCACACCCACAAATCTGGGGCCAACGGTAAACAGTATTTATACGGAAGTTGGACCATCTATCTCTTCCGACGGCTTGTCACTTTATTTTTCTGACCTCGATTTTAATCTTATCAGGCCCGGTAGTTACGGCGGTAACGACCTGTGGGTAACAACACGAGCTACAACGCAAGACAACTGGAGTGCACCGGTAAATCTTGGACCAACTGTCAACGGTCCATATATTGATATGGAGCCATGCGTATCAGCAGACGGACTAACTCTCTATTTCAACAGCGACCGGCCCGGCGGCTACGGTGACTTCGATATATGGATGACCAGACGCTCAACAAAAGAATCTGACTGGGAAACACCGGTAAATCTTGGACCGCCAATTAACTCTTCGGCTTCAGAGACAGAGCCCTGCATCTCATCTGACGGCCTTACGTTATACTTCGACTCCAACCGAACAGGCAGCTTTGGTGATTACGACCTATACATATCGAGCCGTCCGACAAAAGATGACAACTGGCTCGAGCCGGTGAACCTCGGGCAAACCATAAACAGCCAATCTTTTGACCGTGGCGCGAGCATTTCTTCCAATGGGCTGGCACTTTTCCTTACCTCCGGGCGGTCTTACGGATATTCTTACCTGTGGGTGACTACACGCGCGAACGCATTCGAGCCCTGGGCGGCGCCAATTAATCTCGGACCGATTATCAATCGTATAAGAAATCAAGCCACGGCAAACGTTTCTGCAGACGGCCGGACACTGCTGTTCACAACCAACCGTCGTGATGGATGTGGTAATTATGACATCTGGCAGGCGTCGATTGAGCCGATTGTTGATTTCAACGGCGATGGAAATATAGACACCGATGATTTGCTGATACTGATTGACAACTGGAATACAAGTCAGACACTCTGTGACATTGGCCCGATGCCCTGGGGTGACGGCGTGGTGGATATGGAGGATTTGACGGTATTTATCCGTTACTGGGAGCAGGAGAATTTCCCGGATGTAAACGTCGATGAGGACGATGACGGCGGACAGGTCGTATTCAAGCAGGGACAGGTCCTTGTCGTCACACTGGAATCGAATCCATCAACCGGGTATAGCTGGTCGGTAGTTGAAAATCAGGACTCTATCTTGGAACAGGTAGGCGAGTCGGAATTCGTGCAGCCCGAGCAAAGCGATCCGCCTATGGTAGGTGTCGGCGGATGGGAAGTTTTTCGATTCAAGGCTGTTAGTACAGGACAGGAGACTCTTGAACTTATCTATCGCAGGTCTTGGGAGACAGACGTGGAGCCTGCTAATACATTTACCATTGAGGTTGTTGTGAACTAAAACGATAGAGCACTAACCTGCCGGTTCACTGAAATAGACGTCTTGAAATAGTTCTTGACAAGCAATCAAACAATAAAGACCATAATGCAAACCAGAGTCGTTATAGTTGACTCACAATACAGCCGTGCCCGTGAGGCAGCGGCAATGATAACAGAGTAATACTGACAACGAAGCGGCAACTTTCTCTGCGGAAACATAATGATAAGAAAGGTTATATCATGATAACAGAGAAAAAGCGTACCTTCGGGCCATGGTCCTGGACAAAAGAAGATATCAGGCTGCTGAAGAGACTATACCCAAAAGGTAACACAAAAAAGGTTGCCGAGCGGCTTGGTCGGCAACTGACCACAGTCCGGCAAAAAGCATACGATATCGGGATGAAAACGAATGTGTATCAGTATTGGACTGATGAGGATTTAAATCTGCTTGCGAAACTGTATGCCGATACACCCACCAAGGAGCTTGCCGAGCGTTTTAGACGTACAGCCGGCTCGATAAAAACCAAAGCACGACAATTAGGCTTGAAAAAATCCGACAGCTATCTCAAATTCGTCAAGTCACTTCCTCGAAAACGCGACAAGAAAAAATCCTGATTGATGCTAATATTCAGCTCTGGATTTTACCGTGGATTCTCGGCGGAGATTCTATTGAGGTAGCATACTGACAAAATTAAATTTCCATTTTTACCTGACCTTTTGACATAACAAAGCGGAGCTTCCATAATGGCTAAAACAAAACACTCGAGTAAGTCCACCAGGGGACACCTAACGGCGAGACAACTTGCAGTGATTGCGGATATATTCATCGGCGAGCTTACAGAACAGGAGGTTCTCGACAAACATAAAGTCAGCAGACAACTCTACAATAAATGGCTGGCCGACGAGGCCTTCGCCGAGCAGTTCGATAAGCAAATAGCCTCATCCTATCGCCAGAGTGCCGCCCTGATAGCACGGTACGCACCGCTTGCCGCCGCCAAACTGGTTCAGCTAACAGAATCGGACAAAGCCGAGACCGCCCGAAAGGCATGCCTGGATATTATATCTATGAACAGTCACGACCAAAATCCAGCAGGCCCAGCAGATAGCACCGCCCCGGCTGGTGATAAACAACCGCAGATATCGGCCGAAACCGCAGGCAAAATCATGGCCGTCCTCGCAGAGCAAAAAGACAAATAATTTTACATAAATTATTAAAAAAATTATTGAATACGAACTAATTATGAGTATATTCGTATTGAATTAGGCGGATATTGACGATATAACTCATAAAAACCAGCTAATTATGTAAAATATTGGGTATAATTATGAAACTTAGACAAATAAGGGTTGATGGCTACAAAAATCTCATAGATTGCAAGGTAAACCTGGGAGATTTCAATGTGCTTGTCGGCCCAAACAATAGCGGCAAATCAAATCTCCTCGAAGTAATACAGACACTTTTTCTATTCTGCTTTGGGAACGACAGAACTCGTGAAATGGCATTTCGTGGATTCCCAATTAGTATATACGGTAATTCTATTTCACATATTAAAGGATATGAGAATAGAGATTTAAGCATTGGCGTTACGTTTGAAAT
>CAZMWN010000153.1:0-8574 GCA_964569935.1 uncultured Pirellulales bacterium | reverse complement strand
GAAAAAAAGGATGTGTTCCAAATAAAAGGTCCACCAACTACTCCAGTTGTTCAATATTACCTACCTGACGTATATAAGAGATTTGGTGTTGACGCAATTGAAAGGTGTCTTTATAACTTAGGAATAACAACTCCACAAGAGTTTTATGAATCCATTTGTGATTGTGCTATCTGCAAAGGGATTATTAAAAGTAATATATCCGAATTCTCAAATTTTGGAGATACACATTACGCAAAACCAACTTCAAAGAAACAAACTCAAACGCCTGCGGCAGCAAAACGATGCCGTTTCCATTTTTTATTGAATCGAATCATAGAAAGGGATTTCGTCGGGGGAAATGATTTAACAACAATTGTTCAGAAAATCAATGATGCACAAGAAAAATGGAAAGAACAATTTCCAATCATCAACAATAGTAACCATCTAGCCAGATGGAAGGCAGTATTGTCTTCCTAATATATCTTTTGAGCTTTTCTGTAGCTGATTCCTTTGGATTTAAATTTAGAATATAACGACAACTCTCCGATACGACATCGGGCTCCATGAGGAATTAAAATTGTCCGCTTGTCCCTTAGGGGGGTTGTCCCATATCAAATTGGTGCGATGCATCTCACCCCACACACTGCATCGAATTTTTATGAATGAAGTTAATGGAATCGACTATTTGTTCGTCTCGTTTTTATTTGCCCACAGAATCACATCATCTATATTGCCGGTGTCGTCGAAAGAGCCGAAGCCTATGCCGCCGGAAAGAAACGTCTTGTCAACAGCACGCATGATAGAGTTGTCCAAATCGTCATAAAAGACCTCGATGTCGCCGGTTTTGGTATCTCTCACAATGCGTACATCATGGTAACCGGTGCTCCAGTCGGTGCCGTCGATCCGCTGCCTGGCGATAGAAACTCGCGGCTGGCCGTTAACCAGAAATATGGAATTCGCATGCTCATCGGCCATGGTCGCAAGGTGAACGTAATAGAAATGTGATGAATCCTGATATCCGAAAAACAGGCACATGTCACGGTGTCCGTATTCTTTGCCGGTCTGCTTCATCCTGGCATGGAGCACGAAATCGCCGACATTCAAATCGCTAACGCGAGCGATATTTACAGGTGACCTCACAGGCGGTTCATACTCGCTTTGTTTGTATTGTGAGTAAACGTTGTTGCCCTGCTCATCGACAATCTTCCAGGCCGCTAAGATATCCCTGCCCTTGTCATCGTTGCATGCCATTACAGCTATAGGCTTCGGCAACGATTTGAGCCATTTTGCAATATTATTTTGTTCCTTTTCTTCGTTGAGCAAACGGTCTGCTTTGGATTGCCGATAGAAACAGGTCTCAAAGCCGCAGTCTCCAACTGTCTTGCAGAAATTCTTCCCTCGTCGCTGTGACCATATCATATTCTCGAAGCCGCAGAAGGCAAATCGCGTAAATCCGCGGTTGAGGAAATATTCTGCAGCCATCCGACCGACAGCGACCTCATCAGTAACTAAGCGATACGTATTTGAAATGGGTTTGTTTATGCCGCAAATCATAGAAGGAAGCCCGGAGTCAATAATAATTTGAATGGTATCAACATCCCAGGTGTGGGCAATGATACCGTCGGCATCAAGGTCTCTCATCCACTTGAACGATTGTTTTGTGCCCTTTCTGTAGAATTCCGGCTCCATATAGAACAGCCATGGGCCGTAATGATTGGAGTACTGAACTATTCCGGTAATCAATCCTTTACCAAAGGTTCTGGATTTTTCGATTAGTAATATGACTTTCGGAATATTTGACATGGCCTATTCATACAACAACACAGTGACGCTGACAAGGATTATGCGCATAATGATGTATTTTTTTCACAAAATGACGACTTTTTCAGGTCAAAATATCATATAATCATGTAATATATACTTTAATAGGTGGAATGTTCCTTGTCTGTGGATTTCTACTATAAAGCGGGCAAAAACAACGCATCATGAGGATAGGGCCACCGGAGTGATATACTTCGGTTCTAAGGTATTTTTATTTTAAATTCTTGGAGGGTATTTGAAGAAAGGAGGCGGTTTTAAGTTCCATAAATATTATTCCGGGCGGAATATATTCCGATATAGGAAAAGACATAATATTGACGGCTTTTTCATTCTAACACTACTTCGAAGGAGGCATATTATGCGTGTGAAATTGTTATTTCTAATTTCTTTTGTATTAGTGCTGAGCTTCTCTATCAGCAGCACATTTGGGGATATGGTGGCGTACTATCCGATGGACGAAGGCTCCGGTATGTTAGTCAAGGACTTTTCGGGCTATGGTCACGACGGCGTGGCATTGGTGGAACCCGCATGGGTGGATAGTATACCGAATTTCGGCAAAGCGCTCTATTTCGACGGCACCGATCCAACGCCTTCGTGGATCAATTGCGGGACATGGAATCCGTCTGAGGAAACGGGCGAGTTAACTGTAGCGTGCTGGATTAAATGGGACGGCAACAACAGTAGCTGGCAGGGGGTGGTTGCCAAGAGAGACGGTTGGGATGAGGTATCGACCATGTGGTATATTGAGATCTATGCACCCCATGCTTCTATATCGTTCTCCAGCAGGGGCGAGGAGATCATTGCTGCTGTATTCGGGCAGGAAGTCCCGGAAGAGGAATGGGTTCATCTGTGCGTTGCCTTTGACGGTACGAATATTGAGTTGTATATGGATGCTGAGATAATGGAGGAAAAGGAGATGCATGTTAACGGCAGCAAGAAAGAGGCGAATTTCCAATTCGGTCCGAAAAGCGATGCAACCATCTTGATTGGGTGCTCCAATCCAGGTGGATCCAATGGCTTTTTTGGTACCATAGACGATGTGCGATTGTATGACACCGCACTGACTCAGGAAGATGTCCAGGATGTTATGTTTGATGTCGGACTTCCACCAGGACTTTCCCGCGCTCCCAAACCCAAAAATATGCAGACAGAAGTACTACGAGATACGAACCTTCGCTGGAGAGGGGGAATGTTTGCCGTCACACACGATCTATACTTTGGAGAAGATTTTAATGATGTAAACGAAGCCGGTATAGACGACCCACGAGGTGTTTTGACTCAACAGGATATGACAGAGACCACTTATGAGATTCAGGGCCTTCTTGAATTTGAAAAAACATATTACTGGCGCGTCGATGAAAACAACGACCTTGATCCAAACAGTCCGTGGAGAGGTAACGTCTGGAGCTTTACAATAGCCAACTACGACCTTTTAGAAGATTTTGAGAGCTACAATGAAACAAATATAATATATGAAACATGGGAAGATTACTACGTGAATAATACCGGCATGACGGTCGGATATTTTGATGCTCCTTATATCGAGGAAGAAATTATCCACGGTGATAAAAAATCCATGCCCCTGTATTACGATAACGACGGTACCGTTAACGAGGGAACAGCCCTTGAACAAAGCGGAACATCGTATTACTCTGAAGCCGAACGGCAATTAACGGCACAGGATTGGACTCAAGACGACCTTGAATCCTTATCGCTGTGGTTCAAAGGCCGTCCGGCGTATTCCAGCAGCTTCACAGAAGACCCGGCAGGAGTATACACGATTGCAGCCGCCGGTGCAGATATCTGGAACGTCGCCGATGAATTCCACTTTGCCTATAAGGAACTCGCCGCCAATCAAACCGTAACGATTGTCGCAAAGGTTGAAAGCCTGGATCCCATTAATAAAGATTCGAAGGCGGGCATTATGATTCGTGATTCACTCGAACCGGGTGCAAAAAATGCAGCCCTGTTGCTTACACCGGATCCTGAAAAGGGGCTGCGGTACCAGACTCGCGTCAACACCGACGGCGGCACAACAAGAGGAGATAATGATCTCGATCCGAATGCTATGGCACCTTACTGGTTGAAAATAGAGCGTGCATCAGGTGGCATTATCAGAACAGGATACTCAGAGGATGGTTCTACCTGGAAGAGTTTCTCTTTAAAAGTTGTTTCCATGACATCACCTGTTTATGTTGGTTTAGCGGTAACCAGTCACGAAACCGCCGAAGTTTGTGAAGGGGTATTTTCCAATGTAACGATTTCTGGAACTGGCAGCGAACAGCCATGGAGTGCCCAGGATGTTGGAATACAAATTAACGATCCTCAACCTCTGTATGTGTATCTCAATGGCAATGCCAACGCTTCGATTTATTACGATGATCCAAACGCATCGCTAATTAGCCAATGGACCGAATGGAATATTCCTCTGCAGAGTTTTGCAGATAATGGCGTGGACCTTACCAATGTCGATTCATTAGGAATTGGTGTAGGTAACAGGGACAATCAACAGCCGGCCGGTGAAGGTAGAATATACATCGATGATATACGGCTGTATATCCCTCGGGATACGGTTGATCCCAATGGCGTAAATTAACGAACTTTATATTGGAGTATCATTAATATAGGAATTTATGATCCTACAGATAAACGGTTAGCAACTAAGCATATATGACTGGTTTCCTGTTTTTGTATCGGACCGATACACGTGCCGTGGCCGCAGACAGCGGCCACGGCACAGCAATTTACACATAGAATCACCCAACACATTGAGTGTTCCTCCCTGTCGAAGTAGTAATCAATGTCCCCCCGACTGTACAGTAAAGCCCTCTGATACCGCTGCCAATTCAGAATCATCAACAAAGGTTCTTTATACAAACACCCGTGGAGAACCGGATAAAAGAAATCCACAACGGTTTTTGTGCTCTCACACATTGTCACATATTGTGAGTTTCGCTCTTATCTGTTATATATGAATTAGTTCGAAACAGTGGAAATGATAAAATTCCTGTAAGATAATCCTGTGAGCTATGGTGAAAACGAGTAAAAGGCATAAAGCCAATAAAAGCAAGCGCCTCCGAAAGACGCCAAACGCCCAGAAATATCCGGTCCTCAACCGACCTCGCTTGTGGTTGTTTCGAATTGTCACGATTATCCTGATCCCTGCAATACTACTTGGATTTGTGGAGATCGGGTTGCGAATTGCCGGTTACGGCTATTCGACGAATACTTTTTCTACGTGTCAAGTCTCTGGTGAAAAGTCTTACTGCAACAATACTCGATTCGCCTGGCAGTTCTTTCCGAGGGACATCGCCCGTGATTTTTCTCCTTTTGTCTTCTCCGCAAAAAAGCCACCCAATACCTATCGCATCTTTGTTCTCGGTGCATCTGCGGCCCAGGGTGTGCCGGAACCTGCTTTTAGCTTTGGACGCATCCTCGAGGTTTTACTTGAGCAGACTTATCCTCAACGGCATTTTGAGGTCATCTCCCTGGCCATGCCTGCTATCAATTCACATCCTGTCCTGGAAATCACTCAGGATTGTCTCAAGCATCAACCGGACCTGCTGGTGGTTTACTTAGGCAACAATGAAGTAGTAGGACCATATGGGGCAGGCACAGTGTTTAGCCCTCTCATCTCGAATCGCTCACTGATACGCGCGGGTATCAAGCTAAAAAGTGTCCGTCTCGTTCAGTTATTGAGTGACCTCTTGCATCGCTTGCCTTTGGATTCCGGGCAGCCTCAGCGTTGGGGCGGCTTGGAGATGTTTCTCGGTCATCAAGTCCGTGCGCAGGATCCCGGACTCAATCATGTCTATAAACATTTCCAGGCAAACCTGGCAGATATCCGTGATTCAGCAACAAAGAAAGGTGTACCGATACTCTTTTCCACCGTAGCAGTAAATCTTAAGGACTGTCCGCCCTTTGCCAGCCAACATCGCATCGGAATCTCAGATGACAAGCTACAGCAGTGGGAATTGCAACACCAGCATGGACTGGATCTTGAAGAGGCCAAGGACTTTCAGGAGGCCATCCGGGCTTATCAAAATGCCCTAATCCAGGATCCGGATTATGCAGAAACGTATTTCCGTTTGGGACGCTGCTATTGGGAAACTCAACAATATGATCAAGCACTTCAGGCCTATCACCAGGCATGTGAGCTGGATACCCTGCGTTTCAGGGCAGACCGGCAGATCAATCAGATCATTCGTGAGACAGCCCAGGAAAAACAGGCACAGGGTGTCTATTGTATTGATGCAGCACAGGCGATATCGACACAAAGCGAGCAGCAGACCCCCGGCCAGAAGTGGTTTTACGAGCATGTGCACTTCAATTTTACAGGTAATTATCTCCTGGCCAGGACTCTATTCGAACAAATTGAGCAGTTGCTTCCGGAACCCATCAAGAAAAGTCGTGTCCCAGAGGGGGCCGTTCCCAATGAACAAGACTGTGCAAGGATACTGGGCTATACGATACTTGATCAGTACAAAATAGCTACAAACGTCCTGGAGAAATATATTACCAAGCCCCCTTTTACGAATCAGGCCTACCACGCTCAGACCGTCCGGCAGTTAGAGGCATACATTCAATTGCTCAGGGATCAAATTAGCAAGATACCCTTCGAATCGTTCCTGGAAACCTACAGACAAGCGATTGAACGGAATCCATCGGATTGGCATCTGCACTGGACCTATGCGTCTCTACTGGCGTCGGAGCAAGTGAATGACCAGGCAAAGGCCCTGCAACATTACCAGATCGTTCAGAAAAAATTTCCTCTTTGGTCAAATCCCTATGTCTTCATGGGCCTGGCTGCGTCAAAGCTGGGATATTTGGATCAGGGAATTATTTATAATAAAAAGGCAATCGAATTAGACCACACTCAATTCGAAGCCTATTTTAATCTGGGCTTTGCTTACCAATTACAGCAAAATCATGAACAGGCTATGAAGAATTATCGCCTGGCTATTCGTTACCAATCCGAGCATGCGAATGCTTATCTTAATCTGGGAGTTCTTCTGTTTAATCAGGGTAAAACCGAGAAGGCAATTGAGACCTATATTACAGGTCAGAAAAACATCCCCAATTATCCGGAGCTGTATTACAACCTCGCAGTCATCTACGAAAAAACAGGGAAAAAAGACGATGCCGTCAGACAATACCAAAAGGCCCTCGATATCGACCCCAATTCAACCAAGTACAAAAAGGCTCTTGACTCAGCACTCAACCCCAAAAACCACTGATAAATAAAAAGCAAAAAAATATCAATCCAACCGTAGCATTGATAAAGTATCAATCGTGATAGAAATATTTCGCATAATGATGTTTATTTTACGCAAAATAATGCATCGATTAAGTAAGAATATACTATAATAAAATACATTAATGTATATACTATTCCTTGTCTGTTGATATCATCATAAAAAGGCAAAGTACTCCCTATGCCTTATTTGTAGACGAAATAACACATTAAGATAAGGTTGCCGGAGTCATATGCTTCGACTTAATGGTTTTTTGCCCTCTAATCAATGGAGAGCATTCGATAATAGGAGGTGGTTTTCAGCTCAATAAACATTATTCCAGGTAGAATATATACCGATATATGACAAAGAAACAATATCTACAGCTTTTTCATTCTAACAACATTTTTCGAAGGAGGTATATTATGCGTGCAAAATTGTTATCTCTAATTTCTATTGTTTTCGTGCTGGGTCTGACATTGACCACTACGGCCAGTGCCGAGCTTGTCGGTTGGTGGAAACTAGACGAAGGATTCCGGAGCAGTTTCGCCGATTCTTCGGGTTACGGCCATGACGGAACCATGGATCCTCCAAATGAAAGTAAAGTCAAGTGGACAATCGATGGCTATAAGGGAAGTGCCTTGCAGTTTTTAACTTCTACTGCTCCTTTTACTATTTGCGATGCCAATATCACGCCGGGTCTGTTAGATATCGGGGAATCGACATATTCGTTCTGGCAAAAAACACCTGTCGATTACCAGGAATGGGGTCCTTCTTTGGTGCTTATTGGTGAGCAGCTTGATAGCGACTTTGAGCTTAACGATGCCGGTGTTCCATTTATTTTTTCGGAACCCGACGAAGACGCAAACGGCTACCCAGGAGATTGGTCAACGGCTTCTGATGTAATACTCAATGACAATCAGTGGCATCATATCACCGTTACCTGTAGTGCTTCGGACCAGCTTATGATTTATTACCTGGATGGCGAAATGGAGGCTACAAGTGATCCGAATTGGAATTTATCTGATCCCGTTCTAACGGTTCGCATCGGCGGCCCCCGCAGCAGCGAAGAACGTCGCATGTGGAGAAACTATATTGGAATTATCGATGAAGTGGCGGTCTTTAATCATGCACTTACTACCGAAGAGGTGGCTTTGATGTACCGATTCGGCCCAATGCCTACACCAAAGGCTTCTAATCCAAATCCAGGTGATGGAAGGATAAATGTGACACGAGATGTGATTCTTAGCTGGGATGTGGGAATCCATGGCGACAAGCGTGATGTGTATTTCGGAACTGATTTTAACGATGTTAACGAGGCCACACAATCTGATCCGCAAGGCGTACTGGTTAGTGAAAGCCAGGATAGTACCACTTTTGATCCTCTCGGCACCGAACCTCTCGATTTCGGTAAAACTTATTACTGGCGGGTCGATGAAATCAACGACCTTGACACAAACAGCCCCTGGAAAGGCGACGTCTGGAGCTTTACGACAGCTAACTATCTGCCGGTTGACGATTTCGAGAGCTATAACGATAT
>CAZMWN010000152.1:0-8582 GCA_964569935.1 uncultured Pirellulales bacterium | reverse complement strand
AGGCGGTGGAATGGCCAACTATAATAGCAATCCCGTGCTGACTGATTGTTCGTTCATTGAAAACTCAGCACAATCCTGCGGGGCAATGTACAACGAAGACAGTAATTCCGTGCTACATACATGCCAATTTATCAGGAACACAGCTTCACATAGTGCTGGTGCCATCTGTAACGGTGGTGGTCAATTGATTGCCGATGGATGCATCTTTGAGAAAAACTATCCCGGAGCTATAGATGATTATAGCGAAATCGGTTCGATCTTTATCGACTGTACTTTCAGTGGAAATTCATCTCTGTCGAGGGGGGGAGCAGTTGACACCTATAACGCTACATTTATTCGATGTATCTTCGCAGGAAACAGGGCCATGGGATACTATTGGAATAACAAAAGGTGGTCTGGGTATGGTGGAGCAGTATTCAGCATAATTAGTGCAGAATTCAATAGCTGCACATTCGTCAACAACTGGGCAAAATACGGAAGTTCTATATACAGCGATTTGATACACATTAACAATTGTATATTCTGGGGTAACGATGATCAGATATGTTCCGATAGTCCTGAAGAGTTATTGGTGTTTGTGAACTACTCAAATATTCAAGGAGGCTGGGATGGCCAAGGTAATATTGACATCGATCCTTTATTTGCCGATCCGGGTTATTGGGCAGATGCTGATGATCCGAACGATCCGAATGCAGTTTGGATTAATGGCGACTATCATCTTAAGTCCCAGGCGGGAAGATTCGACCCAAACAGCGGAAACTGGGTCGTCGATGATGTAACCAGTCCCTGTATCGACACAGGTGACCCGAACAGCCCGGTTGGCGATGAGCCGTTCCCGAACGGCGGGATTATCAATATGGGCGCCTACGGCGGAACCACCGAGGCCAGCAAATCCTATTTCGGCGAGCCTCTCTGCGAAACAATCATCACCGGAGACATCAACGGCGACTGCAAAGTTGACCTAAAAGATTTTATGCTCCTGGCCAACCACTGGCTCAAAGACAAGTGAAACTGATAATAATCCAAATACATCCCCGGATTATTTGACGACAATATAGCAAGCAACAGGACATATATTTGGCCTTTGGCCATTAGGTTCGGGGTGAAAAGGCTGCCGAGTTTTGACCCACGTACCTATTTTTTGAAAAAATTCAAAAATTTACCAGAAAAAGTCAACATTGACCATCTCTGTAACGCCATTATAATAGTACATCGTGGAGATTATCTAAGCCTATGAAAACGGCGTTATACACATTTAGTGTATTGGTTCTGATTTCTGCGGGGATTGTGTTTGTGCGTTGTGGAATGCTGTGGCTGCAGAACATCCCGGAAATCGAACAAGATCCGGAACTTCCTATCGAAGAGAGGTTCCAAAAAGCGGTCAGTAGCAGGGAAAATAATAAACAGCAAGCCCTTTCCCCGCTTGTTCAACAGGCCCAAAACTTCGCCGTTTACATTAATCCACCTCCGCCGTCAAAACCAAAGCAAATCCCGGCGGTAAGAACCGGTTCGGAACGTAACAGCTCAGCCGTTAATTTGCCGAATATAACGGCTAAGTTCAGATTGTTGGCAACATGCTACAATCGCTCCAGACCTGAAGAATCTGTGGCGCTTGTTTCTGAGCCGGGCAGAGGTTCTCACTGGGTTGAAAAGGGTGAGCTTTTAGGGCACTTTGTTGTTGAAAGTGTCGAGCGAGGTGTGATTGTTTACAAGCATGGCGACAAGTTGCACGAAATGAAAGTCGAAACGAAAGACTCAATACAAATAGCACAGGCGCAGCAACAAATTCTGGAAATAGGGCAGACCGGCACTTCCTCGCCAAATTCAACGAGCCCATACGAATAAGAGATGAAAAGGTCTTAGCAGCTATACGATTCAAGTTAGGCTAAGCAGGATGCGGGAAAGATTTGAGGCATATAATTAATATGAGTGTGGGTATCACAATAAAAGAGCAGAAACATATCGTGATTTGGCAACTTAGCTACATCAATTTATTGGCCTTACTTGCCGTTCTGATTTTGGCCGGGTGCAAAATTTCACCACCTACTGTTACTTCCGTGCCCCAGATTATGGAGCAACAAGCATTTGAGCTTGAACAAGTAGGCTCCGAGCAATGTACCGCTCTTTTGGCGCGGCTTGGTCTTAACGATGTGGTACCTGTACCAGATGAGAATCTATTACTGGTATCCGGCTCACTCAGGCAACTTCACAAGGCAAAGCTTGTTCTTGAGCTGGTTGATACAACAGAAGATTATTGCATCGAGAACCTCGGACCAGCTTCCGAGGTCAGGTCACTGCCATCCAATCCGAATATTGCTAAAGTTTTAGGTGACATTAATATCGGGACATTCGCCTATCCACCTCAAAAGGGTGAAGAATCACGAGCTATTATCGACATTTATGGAGATTCTGTCCTGGCCATCATTCCTGTCCAATATCGAGAGCAGCTTTTGGCTTTAATGACACAGACCACGAATGAAAAAGAATCTATCTCTCCTTTACCAGCTCTAAGCGAGCAGAAAACTCTGGCTGCAGAAGAGGCATCTCAGACTATTGCAGAGGCCGATTCCACAGAGCCGAATGATACGTTAATGCGAGAAACTTTGTTATCAGAGACAACGGCGGATGGAATACCAGGTGAAGGAAGTCAAAAAAAGGAAATAGAGCTGCTGGTCCCCTCTAAGACTCAACCTACAACAGTTTTTACTCTAAGTGAGTTTGGGCTATCTCCTGATGATAGTGCCCAGGAAAAGACCGCTCCAACTTCACAACTCTCTGTAGAAGAAAGTCATTCTCAAATACCAAAAACTACGAGAATCATCTTAAAACCTCCTCAGGAGTTTCCTAAAAGTTCTGCGGCAACCACTAAAACCAAACTTGTAGAACTTCAAAATAGTGAAGACATACTCGAAATGGCCTTGCCGGAGACAATAACATTGATTCAATTGCTTGACCTTGTAGGGAAACAGTTTGATTTCGATTATGTTTACGATCAAGGCACGTTTAAAAATGAATCCGTCACTCTTAAGCTCCATGGTGAACTCCGCGGCGAAATGAAGGGCAGGGATCTCTACACACTTCTGGAGACGGTCCTGAAATTTAAGAGTCTCGCCATGACAAGGCGAGAAAACAACCTTGTAACGATCGTGCCAATTGATCAGGCTCTGGAAACCGACCCGCAACTGGTTGATATCCAGAGCAAGACTATCCAGGCGGGAAATACCGTGGTGACGTATATATTCGAACTTCAGTATGTGGATGTTGCCAGTGTTACGAGTCTGCTGAAGGATATGAAGCTTGGTGTAACTGTCACTCCTTTAGAGGAAACACAACTTTTATTTGTTACATGTTACGCACATCGTATGAGCCGAATCGAACGACTCGTGAATATGCTTGATCGTCCTGGAAAATATAGAGAGTGTCGATTCAGGCGACTGCAATATGTAACAGCCTCTCCGCTTGTTGATAAAATTCGCACTCTCTCAAAGGAGCTTCCAGGCATCCAGGTAACCACCTCTTCGATTGAAAGTAAACCCCCGCCTCAGCCGATTAAGGTATTGACGGCTTCCCTGCCTGCCGAATCTCAAGCTTTTAAGAAGATAACCAAACAGCCCGTATATCTGGATACAGATGAGAGGACGAATCGTATCCTGATGATCGGTTATGAGGAAGAACTTACACTCATAGAAGAATTGATAGATGTTCTCGATATTGCCCAAGAGGATTTGCGGACTTTAGAAGTTTACGAAATCCAACATGTCGATGCTGAAGTGGTAAAGAAAAAAATTGAGGACCTTAACCTTCTTAGTATCGACTCGGCAGCCTTTTTAACCAATTCTTCAAATGAACCTCCAAAGCCTGAATCCGGTCGTCTAACTGCAACAAGTACAACAGAGACTATTACGAAAAATCCACAAGTAGTAGTGAACGAATCGACCAATGCTCTCTTAGTTCATACAACACCCCAGCAACATAATCGGATAGCAAAGCTTGTTAACTATGTTGATAGTAAGATTCCTGAAGAGGAAATTTCTTACAAAATTTACCCGCTTGAAAATTCATCGCCAAGACATGTGGCAGATCTGTTGGATCGGCTAATCCAGGAAAAAGCAAATGAAGAAGACGACAAAATTGAAACAGTTGCAAAAAGGGAAGAACGAATAACTATTGTTCCTGATCCAAACACTTTTTCTCTAATTGTCTATGCCAGCCAAAAAAACCAAAAATGGATAGAGGATTTAACACAAAGCCTGGATCAAAGAAGGCCACAAGTTTTGATCGATGTGACACTCGTTGAAATCACTCGAACGGATACTTTCGAGTATGATCTGAACCTGGTTGCGAATGCAAAAGATGCTGTTATCGGCAATATCGGCATCGATCCTATACATACTATCGATAGCGGGTCCAGACTTGAAGCAGGATTTAATCTGCTGGATCAGGAAGGTAATCCTACAGGGCAAACAAAAGCCTTTTTTAGTGATGAAAAAGTCCAGGCGCTTTTGACTGCGATTCGGAGGAAAAATTATGGCCGGGTATTAGCCAAACCAAAGATTTTAGTGGACGACGGCCAGGAAGGTGAGATTTCAACAATTGATGAGACCACATATTTAAAAGAGTCAATCCAGGTTCCCGATCAGGGAGCGCCGATCACAACACGCAACTACGAACTGATTGAGGCAAAGCTACAGCTCCAAATAGTCCCGCATATAAGCGAGGGCAATCTATTACGGCTGGATGTGCATTTGTCACGCGAAGATTTTGGGACGCGCCCTGCAGAAGGTGCTCCACCCGATAAAGCCACGAGCCAGGTAAATACAACTGTATTTGTGCCGGATAATCACACCGTGATACTTGGAGGTTTGGTAAAACTGAATCAAAGTAAAGGAGGGTCCAAGGTTCCCATCCTTGGGGATATTCCACTAATTGGCGCATTGTTCAGAAGTGTCGATAACAGCGATGTCGAAAAGAAGCTGTATGTATTTCTCAAAGCCAACATTGTTAGACCATCCCAGGAAGCAGGATTAGGAGATTTACAGAAAGTGTCGCTGGAACATCAAGAGGCGTTCGAGGAATCCGAGGCGGAATTCCAAAAGCATGAGAACATTCCTGGAAGAACACCCAAGCCGATGCAACCTGAGGGTGTTCTTAAAGACTATAAGTGACGTCTCGATGGCACCTCGAAAAAGGTTATTATTGATCCTTCCAGGCATTAGTAAAAGCGGATTATTATGAAGCTCACAAGTCCATGCGGGTGTATTCTCGCTTATTTCTCCCACCGCACCGCAGGGGCTTTTCTAAAATTACAGTTCCGTAAAGGGATAGGCCGGTTAATTGTAACATCCACACCTCCCATTTCCCCGCTCGGCGAGGTGTAATAGCCAAATCACAAGTTCAGACTTTTTAGAATATACTTTTAGCTCAAGCTACAGTATAAGCATACATCTGTACGTAACCGTTTTTGGAATAAACCATCGGACATTGAATATCGTTGCATTTTTCATAGATTTCATAAGTATCTGATAATAAAATGCTTGTAAAATCGATATTTTTAAAAATCGGGAGATAATGTGCCTTCCGGTTGTAGCCCGGTTGTAAGAATTTGAGGGTATAATATCGCCCGTTTTTTTGATTGGCCCCTTAAGCGAGCTATGCAGCTGCTGACTGAAGCAGCTTGGTATCATCGCCACGGTCAGACTACAGGTAAAGCATTGAATAAACTAAGGGAGGGTCGGAATCAATGGGCTATTGAAATTGCAGATAGAGACTGGTTGTGTCTGCGCAAACGTTATTATAGATTTGTCAACCGGGGTAAGCCCCCCTGCAAGGCAACGACAGCGATGGCCAGAGATTTAGCAGGATTCATATGGTCAGCATTAATAGAATACGAGGCATGCAAGAAGAGGAAGGTCGCGTGATAACAGAATATCTTTTATAATCCGTCCTCTGAAGTTGCTCTTTCACACTCTAAATTTGGAAAGAAAATTACTTTCCTCCAAGCAGCAACGAGTAGGATTTAGACTCTATGAAATATCCAGCCACGTGAGTCAGTCTGATTGAGGTTTTGGTGGACTGTACTTTAGCCCAAGCTCGTTCAATAAAAAAGCATGGTAATGGACGCTTTCCTCAATCTGTACACTTAGGGGCGTAGCTAAGCCGTGACCTGTTTTTGAACTGGTTCTGAGCAGAACAGGCCTGCCTGAAGAAGTGGCTGCCTGAAGACGAGCTGTCATTTTCCGAGAATGCATTGGATCAACCCGCGGATCGTTAGTCCCGGTTAAAAATAGCACAGAAGGATAGGACACACTATCCAGGACATTATGGTAAGGCGAATACGCATAGAGCGCTCGGAACTGTTCAGGATCTTTTACAGTCCCGAATTCCGGGATGTTAAACTCACCATTGGGGGCGAGTTCCACTCGCAGCATGTCGTATATCCCAACAAAGGAAACCACGGCCTTACAAAGGCCAGGGTGTTGGGTGATTATGGCACCCATCAATAATCCACCATTGCTGCCACCAATGATTGCTAGTTTCTCTGGAGTCGTATAGCCCGCATCGATCATATATTGCATTACAGCAGCAAAGTCATCAAAAACATTCTGCTTCCTGGTTAGCATGCCTTCTTCATGCCATTGTTGTCCAAATTCACCACCGCCACGGAGATTGGCTTGCGCATAGACGACTCCTTGATCCATCCAAACGCGGCGCAAGGCATTAAAACCAGGCTCTATGTTGATCCCGTACCCACCATAACCCGTAAGCAACACCGGATTCGAACCATCCAATTTAATTCCCTTGCGACGAATTATATTGACGGGCACTTGGGTTCCATCTTGAGAGATTGCATATTCGCGAACGATTTCACAATCCGAAAAATCTACAGGTGAACGGGTAACTAACGCTGTTTTGGCGGTCATCTTTTCGTGCGGCCGGAAGATGTACCACGCTGAGGGATAAACATATGAAGAATTCTGATAGAGAATATCATCATCTGCTGAAGCAACTATTTGTCCCACACTGGATATCGGCAGTATCTCCGGAGCCGCCTGCTGCTTTCCTTGGTAGTCAAAGACACGGATCTCCGAAGGACCACCAAGCTGATAGGTGACATACAAACGAGTACGTGTCGCTACCATGGGAGGATCATAGTAGAAATCGGAAACGATGGTATCCTTACCCTCAGAAATGATGACTTCTGCCTTTTGTAGAGAAGGGTCAACCATGGATAGCTTCAAGATTTTGCCCCGAGGCGCATCGGCCCGTGAAATCAAAAACAAAGTGCCATCAGCACCAAAAGTTGCCTGGACAATTTGATCATCATAACCGGTTATTTGCTTCCACTGTTCTGTCGGAGTACGAAGATAATGCGCGAAACAGCCGCTATCGCCATATTGGACGGTTGCAAGGACGTTCCCGGAATTGGCATCTGTTTCGAGAATAATTTCCGCTATTCGTGGAAAATCCTTGCCAATCTCATAATTATCTGTATCGGGTGACGTTCCCATCCTATGAAAACAGACCTGCTGATAGAAATCCATATCTTCAGGTGGACGTTCACCTTCTCGTGGATATCGTGTGTAATAGAAGCCCGATCCATTCGGTACCCATGTTAAATCGCCGCCGGCGGTACCCCCGTTGACACGCGGAATAACATCTCCAATTTCCCTACTGGTATCGGTCTCATAGATATGTACATCTCCACTTTCCGAGCCCCCAACCGAGAGGGAAACAGCAACAGTATTGCCATCCGGGGACGGTACGTACCAATCGATCGATGTTGACCCGCTCGGGTCTATTTTCGTAGGATCAACAATGGGCCTCTCTGACTTTGGCTCCTGCGCAGAAAGCATAACTACCAGAAATGGCTGCTCTATGGGCGGCTGACGCTTGATAGCGAAGAGTTTTCCTTTGCGCCAACAAAGCGAATGATAGCTTACGGATTTGGCGGTCAGCACCTCAGTGATCCGTTCGCGGAGTCCTTCGACGTTGGGCAAATGGTCCAGAATAACTCGAGCATAGTTATTCTGCTTATTACTCCATGATTGCACACGCTCGTCATTCCAGTTTTCCAACCACTGATATGGATCGACAACCTCCACACTATAATATTTATTGACAACTATTATCTGAGGTGTTTGAGGCGGCTCAAGCGAGGCACAACCACTGAGAACCACCAGTAGAATAAAAATGAGCCTTATTTGGCGCATCAGTAATTCCTTTTATTGGAGATGGGTATCATATTCTTTGTGGCCCATTATACCTGGATGCGTTCATAAGAACAAAGCCAAATTTTCAGCTACGCAGAGCACTAAGACTATAAGCAAGGTTTAGACATTATCAAATATCAAGCCAGCTGAGCAGTTACATGACAGATGATTGATCGGCTTAAAAAGTAATGTCATTAATAGTATTGCAAATGAGACTCCCGTAAAAAATTAGCATATGAAATAAAAGCGAACAGGATACCCATGAAGAACTCAAAGTCAAATGATAAAATCTCTTTTGCCACAAATTTCATGGATGCATCCTTTGCATGTAGCGGAAAACCGAAATCCATTTTCATACTTAACCAAAACTTC
>CAZMWN010000151.1:0-8691 GCA_964569935.1 uncultured Pirellulales bacterium | reverse complement strand
ATGATATACGGCCAAATCGTGGTTAATATTGGGGCTTATTATTTGAACAGCTACTACTCGGGTAAATTCATTAAGTATCCGCTCAGAGACCAAATATTTGACTTAGCGCCCTATATAGGAATATCAGTGGTAATGGGAATATGCGTATATTTGATTCAATTGCTCCCGTTTACCAATAATTTGGTTCTATTGGTATCCCAGGTTCTGATAGGGATTGCAACTTATACTGTAATGAACTGGATGTTTAGAATGCCTGCTTTTATTGAAGTTCTCGATATTTCAAGAAGCATACTCGAACCGCGTGGGCTCTGGCCGTTTAAAAAATAGAAATAGGGAAAATGTTCATGAAATATAGGACTTTTCATTGCAATTGCATAGTAACAGAACTCTATTGTGAAAAACTTGCAGAAACTCCAACATAGTATGACTGACAAACACCAATATAATATTTTCGATCCAGCTGAAATTCCATGCTTTGAAATCAGCGATAAGAGTATGCTCGTGAAAGAACCCTTAGTTAGTATAAAAATGACCACATATAACCATGCATCCCAAATTGCTCAGGCAATCGAGGGTGTTCTCCAACAGGAAACCAATTTCCCATTCGAGCTGGTCATCGGTGAAGACTGCTCAACGGATGGTACTCGGGATATCGTACTGGAGTATCAGAAAAAACACCCTGATATAATTAGGGTGATTACTTCGAACCGGAATGTTGGGGCCAAGAAGAACGGTTTTCGGATCGAGAAGGCCTGTCGTGGAAAATATGTCGCCTTCTGTGAAGGAGACGATTACTGGTATCATATGCAAAAACTTCAAAAGCAAGTAGATTACCTGGAAAGTCACCCGGAATCAGGACTGGTACATTCAGGTGCGGATGTTTGCGATGTTAAAACAGGCAAAAAAATACAATACGTTGATCATATTCAAAAAAAGACCAACAATCAATCCAATGGAAATATGTTTTTGGCGATATTGAATAAGCAGTGTTTGATTCTAACTTGTACGGTATGTGTTAATAGGGAATTGTTGATTCGTGTTATTGAAGCGGACCCTATCGTATTTAGAGGTGACCGATTTATGTTGGGAGACCTCCCAAGATGGCTTGAACTCTCGCGTTTGACCGGCTTTGGTTATATTGATGAGTCTTTGGCAACTTATAATATAATGCAGGAATCTGCATCACATTCTAAAGACAAGAAGAAATGGAATATTTTCCACCTGTCTTGTTTCGATTTAAGGTTGTATTACATTCGAAAATATGGAGTTCCTGTTAGACAGTGTAAGCAGGTAATAAATTATTATACTGATTCCCTGTTGAAATATGCATTTCTAAATCATGATGTAGAAATTGCCCTGAAGACAAAGCAAATGTATCCCAACATGAATTTTACTCAGCGAGCTTTGTATAGCGTGACATTGAGTTCCTCTCTCAATTCAGTGCTGCGCCCACTCGCCCTTTTCTGCAGGAGGATATATCATTGTGCCAAAAGGATTTGTAGAAGAGTCAATTGAAGTGATTTGAAGATATGGATTCATATACCGAGTTTGTGACGATACATGAAAAAAATAGCCAGACATAATGAGAAACCTCGGATTTGTTTTGTATCGCATTTCGCTTATGGTGCAATAGCCGGCGGCTACAAAGGACATATAGGGGGAGTGGAACGGCAGACGTCGATAATGGCACAATGGCTTTCCGAGCGGGGATACCAAACCAGTATTATAACCTGGGACGAAGGACAGCATGACGGCATTACAATCGATGATGTGCGGATCTTCAAGATGTGCCGTAAAAATGCAGGTATCAAAGGATTGAGATTCCTTTGGCCGAGATGGACAAGTTTATGTGGAGCTATGCGCAGGGCGGATGCTGATATCTATTATCAGAACTGCGGGGAATATGTGACAGGTCAGGTGGCGTTATGGTGTTGCATGCACGGCCGAAAGTTTGTTTATTCCATTGCCAATGACCCTGACTGCGATAGCCGGTTGCCTGAGATGGATACGACCCGTGAGCGGATTTTTTATCGTTATGGATTGAAACATGCTGATAAAGTGATTGTTCAAACTCGAAGGCAGCGGGAAATGCTGCGGGATAATTTTGGGCGTGATTCGATTGTACTTCCGATGCCTTGCCCCTGGCCGTCCAGGGATAACGATGTCACTTGTAAGCAAGAGCGTAATGGTTCACAACGAGTGCTTTGGATCGGCAGAATTCGTGAACAGAAACGGCCCGATCGCCTGCTCGATCTGGCGGAAGCTTGTCCTAACTTGAATTTTGATCTTGTCGGACCGGTAGGTGATTCGGAGTATGCCCGCAGCATAAGCCAGCGAGCAAAAAATATTAAAAACGTCAATTTCCACGGTCCGGTTGAACGAGAGCGTCTGCCGGAATTTTATAAGAAAGCTGCTATCATGTGCTGTACATCTGATTTTGAGGGTTTCCCCAACACTTTCCTGGAGGCATGGAGTCATGGGCTGCCGATAGTTTCGACATTCGATCCGGATAACTTGATTGCTGAAAAGGGACTGGGCAAAGTTGGAAAAGACATTACCGAATTGGCCGCCGGGATTCATAAATTGCTGGATGTACCCGAGCAATGGCAGAAATCGTCGCAATCTGCAAGAGAATACTATCTGGAGAATCACGTACTGAATAAAGCGATGGAACGATTTGAACGGGAGTTTGTTGAGGTTGAGAAACTGTCGAGGTGACGGATTATATAAAACTTTCAGGATATGATATCCATAAGCTTTCAGGTTTTGGAGAGTTGAATTGAAGAGAATTATTTTTTTTCATCAAGGTCGCCTATCAGACATTAATGGGTCAGTGTATCGTGGTTTACGTGCCGAATTCCCGGAAGCTGAAGTGCATCTTGTTGACATTAATAAGTTGCTCAAGGCCAAACCCTGGATTATCGCAATCAATATGGTTGTAGCTTTTTGGGTTTATGGTTGGGATATGATTCGTAGAAAGAGGGACTTGGATGAGAGTTTCTTTGGTACTAAGTATATATTTAGAAAAATTTCAAAGCTTGCACACAAGGTACATAGACAATGGCCTGCCGACTTTTCCTTCCAGACCTTGTCGATGTTTGATTTTAGTGCCCCTGGAACGCCGCATTTTGTTTACACGGATCATACCTACCGATCCTGCAAGGAATATCCAGTGTATGGAAAGGCAATCTGGGCTCCGATCCGTCGCGATTGGACGGTAAAGTTGGAAGAAAGCATATACGCAAATGCTGCTTGTATTTTTACCCGGAGTCAAAATGTTACTGAGGCACTGATTCATAAGTATAGTGTTCTCCATGAAAAAATATTGTGTGTAGGCGCAGGAACAAATGTGGACTACGAAAAGCTCTGCCAGATTCCCATAACGTTAGATCGCTATCAAAGCAAGAAGATTGTTATCGTTGGTCGGCGATGGGAATTAAAGGGCGGTCCAGAACTGGTGGCAGCCTTCCGGCGTGTTTTGAAAAAACATAAGGATGCCAAACTTACGATTGTAGGATGTAATCCGCCAGTCAAGGAAGCGTCCATAGAAGTCGTCGGGAGAGTACCTTTGGATCATGTTCTTGGACAACTTTCTCGGTCTGCAATTTACTGTATGCCTACAAAAATGGAACCTTTTGGTATTGCCTTCCTGGAAGCTCTGGTGGCGGGATTACCGGTTGTCGCACTCCGTTTAGGCGCTGCACCCGATTTTGTTATTCCGGGAGAAACCGGCGAGCTTGTTGAGCATGGCGATATCGAAGGTCTTGCCCGGGCACTAATAAATCTTCTTGATAATCCGGAGAAATGCCGGGAATATGCAAGGAACGGCAGAGCACTTGTGCAGGAAAAATATAACTGGGACAAAGTTTTCGAGAAAATAGGGAGTAGGATTTTTGAAATTACGCGCTCCGTGGGAGCTCGCTAATCGCATTAGGGCGAAGATTGGGTGAGTTGCATTTAATGAAATTGACAATTGTTACATCATTTCCTGATGACCCTGGCGCCCCGGTAGGTGGTGTTGAGGCGGTAAGTGTAAATCTCGTTAAAGCGCTATCGCAATTTAACGACCTGGAAATTGACATTGTCACGACGAAGAAAACATATCAGTCGTTTAGAAAAGAGCAGTGGGAGAAAGTAACTATTCATCGGCTCCCATGGGCGGGCGGCAGTATGCTTGGCAATGCGATTGGTCCGGGTCGTCGGCAGATACAGCCATATATAAAGAAGATCAAACCGGATATCATTCATGCTCACGACACTTTCGGATTAATGGTCAAGGGTATGAATATACCGCGGGTGTTTACAATACATGGTTTTATCTATGGTGACGTGATGGTTTCAGGCAAACGATTTGCGTCACTTCGTTCGTGGATTTGGCGTCGGTTTGAAACTTCCGGCTGGGCGGATCAGCCGCATATAATTTCTATCAATCCCTATGTCAGGGAAAGGCTTCGTGGAATCGCGACCGGAGTAATTTATGACATAGAGAATCCTATCACAGAACCTTTTTATAATATTGATAGAAAGGAACAAAAAGGAACAATTTTTTGTGCGGCAATGATAAGCCCTCGTAAGAACACTCTGGCCCTGGTCGATTCTGTTGCAAAACTTGCTGCCAGTGGTCTCGATGTTAAACTTCGTCTGGCCGGTTCAACAAATGACCAGGACTACGTCCGGCAAGTGCGCATCCGAATACGACAAAAGGGGCTGGAAAAAAAAGTTTTTCTTCTCGGCAGGCTTGATACCATGCAGATTCGCGAAGAGTTGTCCACTGCCGGTGTATTTGCACTGACTTCACTTGAAGAGAATTCTCCAATGGGAATCGAGGAGGCGATGGCTGCAGGAGTACCGGTGGTGACATCGAATCGGTGCGGCATGCCGTATATGGTTCGGGACGGAGAATCCGGTTTTCTGGTAGATCCGAAAAATCCGGACGACATTGCCCGAAGACTAAAACAAATTTTTGATGATGGCGAATTACGCCACTCAATGGGAGCAAAGGGGCGAGAGATTGCGATGGATCGTTTTCATCCGGCGAAGGTGGCCGCTCGCACACAGCAGGTATATTTGCGGGCTATCCATGACTTTCAGCGGGATAAAGATATTAAGTGACAGTTACATACCTGTGATTAAATGAGCCAAAACGAGATATCACGAAGAGAGGCACAGTTTCAATTAGAACGTATTCTTAGGAAGAAAATCCTTCTTAGTCATAGGGAAGATCGGGCGACCGTCGTTGAGCTGGCATACACAGAGCTTTTTGAGAAATTCCCAGACCATTCAGTGTTCTTGGCTACGCAAAAGAATGCTGAGCGTAAAGGGAAATTAGGTGCTGGTCTGATTATTCCTTTATCAAGAAGAGGGAGTCTTGTACTGGAAGTTGGATGTGGTAGGGGAGATGTTCTTTTGGCTTTGTCCCAGCGAGGGCGTATCTGTACAGGTACAGAGATATCCGAGCACATGCTGGAACTGTGTAACAAACGCAGTAAACCTGATGTAAAGATCGTCCGTTGTTCTGCAGACTCCTTATGTTTTCCTGCAAATTCATTTGATGTCGTGTTCAGCCAGGAAGTATTGGAGCATTTGCACCCGGAAGATGTTCCGAGGCACTTTGCAGAGGCCTTTCGAGTGTTGCGTCCGAATGGTATTCTTGCCGTTGAGACACCGAACCGGCGCACCGGCCCTCAGGATATCTCACGAGGTTTTACTTGTATCGCTGAAGGATTACATTTAAAAGAGTGGACAGTTAGAGAATTGATTCAGAAATTTCGGGAAGCAGGATTTGTGAAGATTCGTGGTCTACTAGCCCCCCAGTTTTTTGCCAGGCGGTCGGAAGTGATTCATCGCCTCACGAGGGTGCCGCCAATTGTCAAGTATTTCCAAGACTTGTTCTTGGTGTTTGTCCCGACACGATATCTGAGGACGATTGTGGGAAAATTTCTTGGATTAGATGATATTTACCTCTTTGCAAAAAAACCCCACAATGGATGATGGCTTTAAGAACTACGAATTACGTCGCTCAATAGGAGCAAAGGGGCGAGAGATTGCGATGGATCGTTATCATCCGGCGAAGGTGGCCGTTCGTACTCGGGAAGTGTATTTTCGAGCTGTTAACGGTTTTTAGAAAGTATTACAATGCATCGAAATTCTGCAAATAATAGAATCGATTGCTCGAACTCCGAGATACAACTTCGGCAATATCCGTATCCGTACCGTGCAATGCTGGCTATTTGCAGTGACCTGGATGAGACGCCGGATTGGCATACATATTGGGAAATAATGCGATTCTTAAATACGACTGAGACTACGGCTATGGGCCCGGGTGTTGGCCTGGAAGTGGGTAATTCTATTTACTTTGACATGCCACGGGAACAGTTCGCATACTGGAATACCAGTGATGAAGGACGCGAGATGATCCGGAGTCTTATTCAAAGTTGCTACGTTGATTGTTTACACTCTTATGGTGACCTTGCTACTACTCGCCGGCATGCGGTCCATGCGCTGGAAGAACTTGAACGGCATAATTGTAAATTAAAAGTCTGGGTTGATCACGGGACAGCGGCTACAAATTTCGGCTCGGATATTATGAAGGGTCACGGCGATGAACCGGGCCATCAGGCATATCATGCTGATTTGACGATTAACTATGGAATTGAATACATATGCCGTGGACGGGTCACGAGCATCACAGGTCAGGATGTTCCGGCAGAATTGGGTGGAATATTTGTAAAAAATCATCCCGCAGCTTCAGGGCAGACATTATTAAAGGAAACTGTAAAGCGGGTGTTGGCTCGTGCGGGGAATAAAAAATATACCATGCACTGGCCAAATGAGGTATTGTATCCGGTGACTTTGCGTGACGGGAGGCCGGTCTATGAATTCATGCGTTGTAATCCGCATTGGGGTGGAGTTAGTTCCTGTGATCAGGGCAGGCATATCGATAAAGTTCTGACCGGTGATATGATAAATCGCCTTATCGAACGAGGTGGAACATGTGTTCTGTATACACACCTTGGAAAGATAGATAATCCGAACATTCCTTTTAATAAGGCGGCGGTTAAGGCGTTTCGAGGATTGGCCGAAGCTTTTCAAAGCAGGAGTATTCTTGTTACTACTACTGGTCGGCTGCTTGAGTACCGCCGTGCCGTTCGCGAAATAACATATACAAGCCGATGGAATGGAGGAAATCTTTGCATTAACGTTAAAACACAAAAAAGCAAAATTTTAAACAGTGAACTATCTGCCAGTGACTTGAGCGGTTTAACCTTCTATGTTCCAAACGCAGAAAAGATTAGTATAAAAGTTGATGACCGAAAAGTTCCGGACTTAAAGTGTAATCCTCCCGATCACACAGGTCAATCAAGCGTATCACTGGCCTGGCCTAAGTTGGAGTTCCCGAAATTATGAGCAACAATCCTATGGTTGACACCGGTGTATCCCGCGATATGATCGGGCTTAGCGATTCTGAGCGGGAGGGCAAGCCTGTTTCATTTTGTAGGAAGCTGCGGCGATTACTATGGCATGTTGTGGCACGACAGTTGATGCTGCTGAGCATAATTGCTTTAGTTATTGTCGGTTGGTTTGGTCGACGTCGTCGGCCGCTACCCGGTAAGGGTTGTGAAATCATGTTAACCGGCCGTTTTGATTCAAACAACTGGATTCTGGCTCATCTTGGTCCTCTGTCGGCTTCAAAAGAATGTTCTCGGGTGTGGATGGTCTCAACGAATCAGGTCCCCTCGATACCGAAGGTAGTGGCTATTTATCCGCCCAAATGGCTAATAAAAACCATAGGAGTAACGCGAGCAAGATTATTAACATTTATATTTGCTGCGATACGGAAACGGCCGGATATCATCGGGGGTTTTCACATCATGGCTAATGGGATTGCAGCCGTTATTATAGGACGCTTTATAGGGGCCAAGTCAATGTATTTCTGCGTGGGAGGACCGGCGGAAATTATTAACGGTGGCATTCACAGCACAGATAGTTATTTTAAAAAAATGGAGACAGCCGATGCCGTTGTGGAAAATAGGCTTATAAAGATAATTAAAGCTTCAGACATAGTAATAACAATGGGCACTAAAGCTGTCAATTTCTTTCGCGAAAAGGGGGTCCAATCCGTTTTGGAAGTGGTATCTGGCGGTATTGATCCGGTACGGTTTCAACCGACTGAAGAAGCTCCATCATATGATCTTATTTTGACAGGTCGTTTAGTTGAGGTAAAACGGATAGATATTTTTCTAAACATTGTCAAGCATGTCGCGAACAAGATTCCGAATATTAAGGTTGTAATTGTTGGTGAAGGCGAATTACGTGATGAATTACAGAAATTGTCAATGAATCTGGGTATCGAAAACAACGTAAGCTTTGCTGGATATCAGGATGATATTGAATCCTGGTTGCGGAAAAGTAAAATCTTTGTCCTTACATCGGATTCCGAGGGACTTTCCCTTTCAATGATGGAAGCGATGATGTGCGGCCTGCCCGTAGTGGTTTCCGATGTTGGGGACCTAAGTGATTTGGTTGAGAACGGAGTCAACGGATATTTAGTGCCACGACGCTCTCCTGAATTGTTCACCGGTCGTCTTGTTCAATTACTTTCAGACCCAGGGAAGTTGGAGGCATTTTCCCAAGCGGCTCACCGATCGGCGATGAGATATGAGACGCAAGTTACAATTCAACGCTGGGATA
>CAZMWN010000150.1:0-8757 GCA_964569935.1 uncultured Pirellulales bacterium | reverse complement strand
CTAATATTCGTGATTCTATGGTATTAGGTTCACAACAGCAGTTTTACTCTGAAACATGGAAGCCCAATTTGGTAGGTCTTGTATATAATGAAAAACAAAAATATGCAATTATTGGCACTGAAATCCTACAGGAGGGCGAAGAAATAAACGGTGTAAAAGTTCTCAAAATCAACAAGGACTCCGTCGAGTTCGAAAGAGATGGCCAGAAATGGACACAAGAAGTTCAAAGCGAAAATAATTAAATAATGTAAGGATATTGTTCTTGGAGAAATGTTAGAAAGGAGACATTATGAGAAGTTTTTGTGATTACAAACAGTTGAAATTGTTAGCTGCATTGTTATTAATTCTGGGGCTCAGTGTAACCAGTATAGGGCAAGAAGCTGAAGAGATGGAGGATGATTCAGTAGGATTAACCGCTGTCGAGCAAAAAATGCTTCAGAAAATCAGTGTTGATTTTCGAGAAACACCTATTGATGATGTGATAAGAGCTTTAGCTAAACAAGCAGATTTGGACATTGTTAAAGGCCCTGATATTAAGGGAAATGTAACAGCTACTTTGACAGACGTCCCGCTGGAAGAAGCAATGAATCAGATTCTCACTGCTTACGGCTGCGGCTATGTGGCAACTGAGAACATGATAAGGATTGTCCCTGCAGCCCAGCTTGCCGAAGAGACGGAAAGAACGATAAGCAAGATATACCGAATAACGTATGCGGATGTCAAACAAGTCGAACAGGCTTTGACAAAAGTAATCTCCAAGCGTGGTTCAATAGCATCCAGTCTGGGCAGCAGCAATATTATTGTAACTGATACTGAAACTAAAATTCAGGCCATCGATGAATTTATTACAGAAATCGACCGTGAAACACCTCAAATAATGGTAGAAGTTAGAATCTATGATGTAAAAAACACAGATGAGCTTGAATTGGGATTCGAGTGGTCTGCGGGACGTAATACCGGAGTCGGCACTCAAGCAACCGGAGGTCCAATAACGGGTTTCAGCCGAAGCGATCCATATGTATCAGGAACTTTTGATAGTACTATCCAACAAGTGGGTTCAACCGGTACCCTTGACCTTGGAATAATTACAAAACATGCTGATATAGAATTGGTTATGAGTGCGATACAACAACAGGACTCTGCCAAGCTGCTTGCAAATCCACGGATATTAGTGCTCGATAATGAAACAGCCTCTTTCAAGGCCATCGAAGAAATTCCCTACCAGCAGCTTCAACAGGGAGGTTATCAGAGTTTTGGAACGACGGAATTCAAAGAAGTAGGTGTCGAGCTTGAGGTAACACCGCATCTGGCGAAAAACGGGATGGTAAGACTGCATATCATACCTGTTTTCAGTGTTCAAGTTGATACGGTCGAGATAACAACCATCGGGACCGGAGGCGCCAGTATTACAAGCCCTCAACCGGTAGTTGACAAACGTGAAGCTGATACGATAGCATTAATCAGAGATGGTCAGACGGTTGTAATTGGAGGCCTGAGAAAGCAAACTGTTAACCAATTGATTAGCAAGGTACCATTGTTGAGCAATATTCCTCTTTTAGGTTGGTTATTCACATTTGAAGGTGAAGAAACCGTCACCAGCGAATTGGTCGTTTTTATAACGCCAAGGATTGTAAAAGAACCGGTGCTAACGGAGAATGAAACACAGTTTCTTGAAGCTACCGAATTTGACAGCCCTGCATCTCCAACTATAAGAATTGATCCCGCTACAAGGGAAATCAGCAAAAAAAAGAAAATTGATAAACAAGAGGAAACAATGGAATAGCAACGATAAAAAATCGCCGTTTTGGCCGATATTTCCGGCCAAAAACGGACATTGTTTACTTTAAGAGGGCCAAAGCGATAACAGCAATGGTTGAAAAAGTTGATTTACGCTAATATGTTAATTTAGCTTATGAATGTAATAAAGTGAAACTAAGAATCCGGCCCGTAATAAAAAAGGATGTCGTATTAATAGAGCCAGATTCTACGGTATTGATTTAAAATAGCTAAGAAAAAAAATCTGAGTTAGTTATCCCAAAGGATAATTCCAGGGAGCTTGTAAGGGGCGTATTATAATGACAGAAATAAGAAAAATATTAGTCGAAGCGGTTGAGAGGGAAGCAAGCGATGTACATATAAACGTCGGTATGCATCCCATATTCCGAGTCAATACAGAACTCATCGAGACCGATTTTTCTTTCATCACCGATGATGACGCAAGGGATATAGTACTCTCAATGGTTGGCCAGGAAAGATTCGAAAAATTTGAGCTAAGAAGGGATCTTGACTTCTCAACGAGCATTGCTGATCCGGACCAGCGGTTTCGAGTCAACGCGCATTATCAACGTGACACAATCGCAATTTCGTTCAGACTGATCTCTGATCGTATTCCCTCCATAGAAGAGTTAAACCTGCCGGAAAAAATTAAAGACTTCGCTGATCTGCCAAGAGGATTGGTATTAGTCACTGGTCATACAGGTGCAGGTAAAAGTACAACGCTCGCTTCGACTATAGGGCTGATTAACAAAAAGTATAAAAAGAGGGTTATAACTATTGAAGACCCCATTGAATATTGGTTAACGAATGATCAATGTATGATAGAGCAGCGAGAAGTGGGCTCAGACTGTCCGGACTTCGCAACAGGACTGAGACATATTCTGCGTCAAGATCCCGATATCATTATGGTCGGTGAAATGCGCGACATGGAAACAACAAGCTTCACTCTAACTGCAGCTGAAACCGGACACCTTGTTTTCAGCACACTGCATACAGTCAATGCCTCACAGTCCATAGAGCGTATTATAGATATCTATCCGGCTAATCAACAAACTCAGGCTCGAACTATGTTAGCCAACGCCCTGCAGGCGGTTGTCTCGCAAACTCTGTTCAGGCGAACTGATAAACCAGGTATGGTTCCAGGTACGGAGATACTGTTGTGCACATCAGCGGTCAGGAACTGTATTCGTGAAAACAGGATCTATGAGATACCTAACGTTATTGAAACATCGCGCCGATTCGGTATGCACCTGATGGATCACAGTATTTCAGAGTTATGTGCGAATGGTTTAATAGACAGAGAAGAAGCAATTTTACGTTCAACTAATCGTGGAAAGATGGAGAAATTGCTTCGAATTGCCAGTAGACCATAACCTAACGTGTAAACCTCCTTTATACCTATTTACATATAAGTGCCTCTATCCACTGCTCCAGTGGAATATCTAACTCGTAGGATACAAAAGAAAAATATTTATTGGACCAGATTATATACTTCACCCAATGGCACCAAACTGATTAAAGGATAATTACCATGGCCGCGCAAATAAAGTACTTATCGAGCCTTGCTCTTTCAGTAATCATACTAACAAACTGTTCATCAGTGGGAATAGAGCAACCTTTTAGCGAGCACGATTCAAATCAAATACCCCGCCTGAGAAAACAAGGCACAGCCACCCAGTTGGTCGTCGACGGTAAGCCATATCTGGCCCTGGCAGGAGAACTTCACAATTCCAGCTCTTCCAGTCTTGAATACATGAAACCAATATGGCCTAAGCTTAAGCAGATGAATCTCAATACGGTCCTTGCAGTCGTATCATGGGACATGATTGAGCCTGAAGAGGGTAATTTCGATTTCACTATAGTGGACGGCCTGATTAAGGAAGCCAGAGATCATGAATTACACCTTGCTATACTCTGGTTTGGAAGCTGGAAGAACGGTATTTCTCATTATACTCCCTACTGGGTTAAAAAAGACCTCAAGCGATTCCCACGAGTCCGGATCGAAAACGGCAAAAATATCGAAGTCCTTTCAACCTTGAGCAGAGCGAACCTGGAAGCTGATGCTCGTGCATTCGCGGCACTCATGCAACACATTCGCAAAATAGATTCTCAAAAACACACTGTCATTATGATACAGGTGCAGAATGAAGTGGGCGTATTGGGGGATTCAAGGGACCGGTCAGATATTGCAAATGCAGCTTTTGCCGGAGAGGTGCCACCTGAACTTATGCAGTACCTGGTCAAGCATAAAAACAATTTATTGCCGGAATTAAAAGAGGTGTGGTCAACCACAGGACATAAAAAATCCGGTTCGTGGACAGAAGTCTTTGGGACAGGTGTCAAGTCTGACGAAATTTTTATGGCCTGGAACTATGCTCGCTACATTAACAAGATTGCAGAAATGGGAAAAGCTGAATATTCTCTGCCCATGTATGTGAATGCTTGGATAGTCCAGCCGCAAGACAAGGTTCCCGGTGATTATCCGAGCGGCGGGCCACAGGCTCATATGCATGACATTTGGCGGGCGGGCGCGCCAAATATCGATATTCTCGCACCGGATATTTATCTGCCGAACTTCGCCGAGATATGCGAAATGTACAGCAGACCAGGGAATCCGCTTTTCATCCCAGAATCAAGGGCCGGCACGCAGGGTGCTGCCAATGCGTTTTTAGCTATTGGTAAGTACAATGCAATGGGCTACTCGCCATTTGGAATTGATAGCAGAATAACAGATCCTGAGAACGGGCCGATTCCAAAGGCCTATCATGTCCTTTCGCAACTGGCTCCTTTGATTCTGGAACATCAGGGCAAAGACTCGATTACCGGTGTGGTGCTGAACAAAGAAAATCCGAGCGAGAATCCACAGATGGGTGATTATACGCTTGAAGTAACACTCAGACGCCGTCGCCGGTCAACGGCAGTCCCGGCATCCGGATATTGCATTATCATTATGATAGAACCTGATGAGTTTGTAGTTGCCGGAAATGATATACAAATTACGTTCTTCGCAAATACACCGGGACCTGAAATAGTCGGACTTGCTTCTGTCTATGAGGGCAAATATATTGATGGTCGCTGGATTCCCGGCCGCAAACTGAACGGCGATGCGATTATGCTAAATTATCATTTAGACCAGATGGCCAAGGAAAACAGGCCGGGCAGTGTGCTTCGACTTCCGGGTGACGACCCGGTCATTCGGCGTGTCAAACTATATCGTTTTTAACTGACTTGCCGAGCGCATCATTTGAGTTCGAGAAGTTCTTTTAGAATTTCATCCGAAACCTTAAAGGCAGTTCCATGTCGGGTATCTTTCGGAAAAACCAACTTATCCGTAATCGACTCCCAGCTCTTCAAGTCCTTTGACCTTATCCCCTCATAGCGATGACGCGTATATCCATCATAATACAGGTACCACATATCAGCAATCTTTAACACTGTAGGCCCTTCAACCCAATCCGGGGAAATCGGGTCAGAGGCCTGGCTGTAAGGACCTTCCGGCTTATCACCGATAGCGATACGGATATTCTTTTTTGCAACAGGTTCTTTTGTTTCATCTTTGACAAACATCACACACCTGTCACCATCCCTGACAATAGTGGCATCAATCACATTGAATCCATCATCATAAAGAAGTTCGGCTTTGGAGTACGACTTAAAATCCTCGGTTGTTACATAATAGATTCGGTGATTGAGCCTTTTATTATTTCCACTGTCACCGGAGTTGTCGGTCTCCGGAAATCTTCCCGGGATTGTTGTGGACCAGTAGATAAGATGTTTTTCGCTCTTGTCGTCATAGAAAATCTCAGGCGCCCAACAGTTCCTCGCCTCCGGTTCATGTTCCATAACACCGAGCCATTTTTGTTCGGACCAATTGACAAGGTCTTTTGAATGAGCAATTCCGATACCTTTGTCCCACCAGCCGCTTGTCCAGACCATATGGAAAGTACCATCCGGCCCCCGGCAGATACAGGGATCGCGCATCAGTTTACTTCCAACCACAGGTTTGAGAAACGACTTGTCATTGTTCAATGCAGTCCATTTCAAACCATCGTGACTATATGCCAGGTGGAGACCGTCTTCGCCGTTGCCTCTAAAAGATGTAAATAGATAGTTCTCCTTCATCTTGACCTCGACTTCCACAGTCAAACTCGCTATATTGAAAATGCCAAGGAAGAATAACAAGCCGATAAGCCTTTTCTTGCTCATCTTAAAAGACCTCCTTAATTAAAACACCATGTTGTGCCTGTTCGTTTAGTTTAACTTTGTACAATTCCTATTTAACTTACACATTATAGCATCGCTGCATCCCGGCACAAGAATAGTCTTTCTGTCTCGTATATCCGGTTATAACGAACTACAAAAAAACATTGTCGAATATGTGAATATCTGCTATTATAGTTTTATATAAATTGTTACGGATTAAGCATTGTCGGTTATTGACAATTGATTTGAAACCGGATCATGTGTCAATACGAACAAGACTTCAAAAAACTTGAGCTTAATGACAAGCAGCGAAGCTCGAGCCGGATGAATTAGCTGCAAATTACAGTGGACCATTTGCAGAAAAATCAATTTCAGGTACTCAGTGATATGACTGTCGCTGAGTTAATTGAGCAGTTCCATAAATCAGATGGAAGCCCAGGGCAGTTTCTGCTGAACCTGTTAACAGCACAATGTCTGCTGGGCGGAGCTGATAGCGGAGCAATCCTGCGGATGGATCGGGAATCGAGCGTTCAGGTCCTTGCATTATATCCGCAGCTTGAAAGAGAGCCGGTTTTCCGAAAAGAAGGAGAAACAGGAACCCAAAAAGATATACCAACTCCGGAGTGGTTGACCAGGTCGGTCGGTTTTGGTCGGAAAGCTCTTTCGTCAGACACTATCATTCTTAAACCATTGAGCAAACCGAATCAATCCGAAGACCAACCCACAAAAACTCATGTCTTAATGATTCCGCTGACAATAGCTGACATCGGTAAAACTATTGCAGCATTCCTTATTAATACTGATGGCAAAGCCGCTCTTGAAGTACGTTCACAGAGATTGCAATTGTTGGTTGGTATGCTTGGCTACTCACAGGCCAGACCCATTCAACAGAATTGGCAGCAGAGTTGTCAAAGGTTGCAGCAGGCGATGGAGACTTTATCAACTGTTAACCAGCAAGAGAAGTTCACAAGTGCAGCTATGGCTTTCTGCAACGAAGTGGCCTCTCAGTGGCAATGTGAACGGGTAAGCATTGGTTTTTTAAAGAGAAGGTATGTCCAGCTCAAGGCGATGAGTCATACCGAGGATTTCAGCCGCAAGATGAAAGTAGTTCAGGATATTGAATCTGCGATGGAGGAATGTCTGGACCAGGACATCGAGATTCTTAGTCCAGCCCCCAAAGAATCCGCTTATATCAATCGAGCTGCAGAGACATTGTCAAATCGTTACGGCCCACTGGCAATCATGAGCCTGCCTCTGCGATTGGATGGTAAGGTTATCGCAGTATTGACTCTTGAGCGTCCGACAGAGAAAGTTTTCGGTCTTGATGAAATTGAGACAATCCGTCTGGCATGTGAACTATGCACCGCCAGATTAGGAAATCTTTATGAGTATGACCGCTGGATCGGTGCAACAATCGCCGTCAAGAGCCGTAATTTTATGGCCTCTTTTTTAGGCCCAAAACATACATGGGCAAAGCTGGCGGCAATTTCATGCTGTGCCGCATTACTCTTTCTAATATTCGGCAAGGGTCAGTTTCGTGCCGAAGCACCGTTTGTCCTGGAGGCGACCTATCAACAGGTAATACCAGCACCTTTCGACGGATACATTAAAAGTATCGAAGTCGAAGTAAGTGACATAGTTGAGGGAGATACTACAATACTTGGCAGCCTCGATACAGCTGAACTGCGTCTGAAACTGGCTACGGCAAAAGCTGAAAAAGCTCGCTATCTAAAGGAAGCTTCTGCCGCGATGCGCGATGGTGAAACAGCACTACGCCAGATTGCCGAAGCAAATGCTGATAAAGTACAGGCTCAAATCGAACTGCTTGACTACGAGATTAGTCGTGCGGACATCCTGTCACCAATAAGCGGCGTGGTTGTCAAAGGTGACCTAAAACGACAAATCGGTGCACCCGTAAAAGTAGGCGATGTACTCTTTGAGGTCTGTCCCCTTGAATCGTTACGCGCACAACTATTGGTTCCAGAAGATCAGATTTTTGATATCGAGATCGGGCAGCAAGGACAACTGGCAACGGCTTCCGAACCCGGCCGACGAATCAAATTCGTCGTAGAGCGAATAAATCCGATAGCAGAGGTCGTGAACCAGCGAAATGTATTCAAGGTCCGCGTTCAACTGATTGAAACATATCAATGGATGCGCCCCGGTATGGAGGGTGTGGCTAAAGTTTCAATTGGTGAACGACGATATGCCTGGATTTGGTCTCGCAAGATTGTAAACTGGATAAGAATGAAATTATGGCTTTAAGTTTCAGGACGTTTTATGACTGTTGATCGTCCAACTTTTCACGAATCCTGGTATAGAGTCGGCCAATTATGCCCGAGACTTCTGTCCAGTGTGCAGGTCTACAGACAGCATTTTCGAGGACAGATGTGGTACGTCCTTGAAAATCCCTCCAGCAATGAATTCTCCCGGATCAGCAGTGACGCATATCATTTCATAGGACTGCTCGACGGCAAACGACCAGTAGCTGAAGTTTGGAAGATTTGTAACGAGAAATTCGGAGATAGCGCGCCAACACAACCGGAGGTCATTCAGCTTCTTGGCCAGTTATATTGCTCAAACCTGCTTTACGTAGAGCTGCCGCCGGATACGGAAAGTTTATTTAACCGCTATAGCACACGTATTAAACGTCAGATTCAGGGCTTTTTTTCCAACCTTCTTTTCATTCACATACCAATACTCGACCCGGATCACTTTCTTAATCGATGGATAGGTATATTTGGATTGTTATTTAGCTGGTTCGGCTTACTGTTATGG
>CAZMWN010000149.1:0-8762 GCA_964569935.1 uncultured Pirellulales bacterium | reverse complement strand
CGGGATTATGGAGGGCATAGCGATATCCAAAGGTGTGCAGCCGGCATTTCCTACGATATTCTCAATCCATGGCGAAACACTTCACAACATTAGCTGTGATAATCTCATGCATGAAGGTGACATTGCGGTGAATGATTCCGGGGCCGAATCACCACTGCATTATGCCAGTGACATAACACGGACGATTCCAATCGGCGGCAGATTCTCCCAACAGCAAAGGGAACTTTATCAGGTCGTGCTAAAGGCCCAGGAGACAGCTATCGCAGCTATTAAACCGGGAATAGAATTCAGGTATGTCCATCAGCTTGCATGTATAAGTCTCGCATCCGGCCTAAAAGACCTGGGACTTATAAAGACCTCACCGGAAGAAACAGTTCACGCCGGTGCACATACATTATTTTTTCAGTGCGGGCTTGGGCATATGCTCGGTCTTGATGTACACGACATGGAATCTCTCGGAGAAGACTATGTCGGCTATACAGACCAAATCAAACGCAGGATGGAATTCAGCTGGCAGTGGCTTAGGCTGGCTAAGGCTCTGGAGACAGGTTTCGTTATTACCGTCGAGCCGGGGATTTACTTTATTCCTCAGTTAATTGACAAATGGAATACGCAAAAAAAGCTTTCCGATTTTATAGATTACGGAAAACTCGAGAAATACCGAGATTTCGGAGGCATTCGAATCGAGGACGATGTCTTGGTAACTGATAAGGGCTGTCGTGTCCTCGGCCCTAAAATCCCGAAATATATAGACGAGGTCGAAGCAATAACTTCATAAAAAGGATGAGAAAGGAATTAGGATGAAAATCCCCACTATACTTAAACCATGTTTCATTGCGTTACTTTTCTGCAGTTGCGTTTCCCAGGAAAGCAATATCTGCCAAGGCGATGATGTACATAGGAATTCTGTGGTGGTATCTTCGAACGATAAGCTTGAAGATATCATCTTTAAGTCTGCACATACAGTCCCTTCGCAACGACAATTCGAATGGCAGCAAGATGAATTCATTTGCTTCATCCATTTTGGTGTCAACACATTCACCGCCCGCGAATGGGGTACAGGTATGGAAGATCCTAAAATCTTCAATCCCGAGAAAATGGATACAGACCAGTGGTGCCGTATGATGAAAGCTGCAGGAATGACCAAGGCGATCCTGACGGTCAAACACCACGATGGATTCTGCTTGTGGCAGACACGTTATACAAACCACTCGGTGGCCTCGAGTCCATGGCGCGATGGTAAGGGTGACGTTCTTCGTGATATGGTCAATTCCTGCCGAAAGTATGACCTGAAAGTCGGCATCTACTTGTCCCCTGCCGATCTTTATCAGATAGAAAATCCCAATGGCCTCTACGGTAACCTAAGTGAATACACGGAGCGTATAATTCCTCGCCCTACTGCGGATAGACCATTTAGCGATAATCGTACATTTAAATATCTCCTCGACGATTATAACGAGTACTTCATGAATCAGCTCTTCGAACTGCTCACCGAATATGGCACAATCCATGAGGTTTGGTTCGACGGTGCCCATCCTAAACGCAAGGGTGGACAGACTTACACTTATGCACAATGGTACGAGCTTATTCGTGAATTAGCTCCTGAAGCAGTGATCTTCGGAAAAGGCCCCGACGTCCGCTGGTGTGGCAACGAAGGCGGCGAAACACGCGATGCTGAATGGAATGTTATCCCCCTGAAAGTTTCACCGGACGAATTCGATTGGCCCGACATGACGGACAACAATCTTGCGGGCCTGGACAAACTCGGGCAGATGGTTGGCCAGGGAGGCTATTTACACTGGTACCCGGCTGAAACCAACACATCTATTCGGCGAGGATGGTTCTGGCGCGATGAAAAACAATACGTCAAGACTACCGAACATATTCTTGATATATGGTACCGTTCCGTGGGCGGCAACACCGTATTCCTGCTTAATGTTCCGCCCAACCGTAATGGTGCGTTTCCCGACCGCGATTGCAAAGTACTCCAGGAAGTTGGGCAAATCCTTCGCAAAACGTTCGAGATTAATCTTGCTGAAGGTGCGACAGCATCGGCATCAACGACACGCGGGCCTGACTTTGATGCAGACAAAATTCTTGACGATGACATAAACACATGCTGGATGGCTCCTCTCGGAACTTCAGAAGCTGAGCTCATCGTCACCCTAAAGGGCAACAAAAAGTTCAACCGAATTATGTTTCAGGAACAAATCATAGACTTCGGACAGCGTATTTCGAAATTTGCCATCGATGCCTTTGTAGATGGGCAATGGCAGCAGATAGCCGACGGCCAAACTGTCGGGTACAAGCGTATCTGTCGCACACAATCAGTGACTACAAACAAAGTCCGGATTCGTGTGTTGGAATGCCGCGTTTGTCCGACTATCAGCAATTTCGGTTTGTATTTTGAACCGACACTATGATAGAAACCATTTTTACAATGTCGTTCAATGCGTAACTAACTGGACTGAATATGGCAAATTGGAATCTGGTGGGCGTAAATCCGAAGTGAAACGCTATTATGTGCTCTCGGCTCCATTGAGCTTAAAACGTCTAAATCAGAAAGGGACCTATATTGGTTTACCAATACAGGCCCCGAAATCTTACATAATCTTCTTCTTCGTTGCTGTAAACCGCAACTGTGCAAGCCTACTGGCCGGCAAGATAAAGAATTTCTCCCGCCGACAACGCACGATCGTATACTTGTGCATCGTCAATGGCACCATTGTAAAATCGGCCGGATGCTTCAGAGTTTGTTCCTATAGTCAGATTGTTGGTTCTGACATCTATGGTTCCCACATATGGCGTGGTAGCCCTCAAGGTGCCGTCGACGTACAACTTTAGTTCGCTTCCGTCATAGGTTCCAACTACATGGTGCCAGATACCGTTAAATGAATCATCCACATTTGTATTTGCTGTGAGCCAACTACCATCATAAATAAAGAACTGTATTTGATTGGCGGAGGAATGTTTGATCGCATACGCACGGTCGCCTTTACCCACATATGGATTATTCTCACTATTTCCCGAATCATTCGTATTGACCCATGCAGAAAGTGTAATTTCTTCGGTGATATCAAAGCTCGCATTATTTCCGCAGTCGATATAGTCATCAACGCCATCGAGTGCCAGCGCCATGCCGGTCACACCAGCGACAAAGCTGGGATTACCAACCACAGTGCCATGATGGCTGTTACCAGAACTATCTTCTGTATTGTTCTCAAATGCGTAGTGAGCTACCAGAGCATCGTTGCCAGGGTCAATCGGTTCTAATTCCGATGGCGGCGTCTTGTAGAGACGAATGTCATCGATTAACACAGTACCTGTGCCGCCGGTTGTGCCTGTACGCTCAAAGCCAATACTAAACGTATCGATACTGCTAAGATCAATTCCAAGCGAGGCCAAGTCAATGTTCCACTGATTCCAACGCTCTCTCATCAGGTTATCTGTATCGAGGTATACTACCTTGGTGTTATTAATCATAACGTACATCTGCTCAGTAACAGCATTGTTCAGATTACCATAGAACCACAACACCAATGTCTCAGGTGCACCTTTGGTCCAGTCCCGTCCAATTGCCAGCTCTGCAGGACTTGCTGTAACCTCTGACGAACTTGCAGTTGTGTTGTCATACGTAATCGGCACTGACTGTATACCACCATGAAATATAGTGGTTTCAAGTGAAGGAACTGTAAGATAACCTATGGTCGAGCCGTTAGTCGAGTCCTCATAACCATCTGTCCAGGTATCATAGACCAGGTTACTACCTTCTTGTTCCTCCTCAATATCGTTGTAAGACTCGAAATCATCCACAACAAGATACTCCTGCGTTGAGAAGTTCCAGATATCACCTTCCCATATCGGCGTAGCCTCGTTGTTATTAACCTCATCAACTCGCCAGTAGTAGGTACCTTCCAGATCAAGAGACAACGGACCGTAGCTGGCACTGGTTACTGCAACTACAGGTGCTATGCCGTCCATAACAGCCTGTTTATCAGCGTCTAAGTACACGTTATGTTCAACAACTCCCCTGCCGGCTATCCAGCTAAGAATTACATCAACTGCGACATCTGTTGCTTCAACCTCAGGGATAGGTTTACTTGCACTAACAGGTATCCGCATGAATCGCACCTCACTTAAACCGAACTGATTAAAGAGCGCACTGTTCCAGTTGCTGTTGACGTTAATCTTTACATACTTAGCTGCTGCACCGTTAAAATTAACGATAGTATTGTAAGCATAAATGGCACTTCCCGCTGCCTGGGCGAATTCAGGGACATTATCGAGTTGTGTCCAACTCTCACCATTAGTTGAATATTCAATGGCAACATCCTTAAGACCATACTCAACCAGGATATATGGGCCATTGTAATTCCATACCAACATTTCATGCAGCTTATAGGTTTTGTCGAACTGATATTGTATCCACGCCGGCCCAGACTCACCGGAAGCAGAAAGCCACATATCCTCAATTTCAATAGAGTGTAGATCATTAACCAATCCTGAGCCATCCACTGTCTTTTCAGGTCCCTGGTCTTCTGCCTGACTGGATGCTGCGGCGGTTATGCTTTCAACGGGGATTTGGTATGCAAGTTTTTCGACCGTGAAACTCCAGACTTTACCTTTGTGTATTGTTGAATCCGGTGGCGCGTTTACTTCATCAATACGCCAATAATAGGTCTGGCCGAAATTCAGCCGACCGGGATTTAAAGTGTTGGAATCCTGGCCTTGACTAAATAATACGCTAAGTTGTTCGGTTCTGTCAGCATTTTTAACACTGTCGGAACTTGTGCCTAAATACACGTCATGTGTGTCGGCAAATTCACCCGGTGACCAACTAAGAATAACATCCCGCGACACATCTACGGCCTCATCAGCAGGACTTGGTCCATAAGCCAGCGCGGGCGTTTCATCTACACCTATCATAACAAGCTGAATCTTTTCTTCTGATAGCGCCTGGTTGTAAACACGAACATCGTCGATCAAACCGTTCCAATAGCGCCCGGTCGTCTGTGGATTCTCACCAATATAAAGGGGATAGTCGGAGGCGTTTATTTGTCCGGTAGCCGGCTGACTGGCATCCAGCTCACCGTCAATATATATCCTTGCCTCGGTCCCGTCATACACACCGGCAGCATGGTGCCACTGGTCGTCATTGACTCTCTTGCGTCCATCAAACCATGAATAGGGCGAGCTTACAGTACCTTGAAAACCAAAATGTATGGAATAGTTGGACTCACCCCTGCTTAGCCTGTACGAGTCGTCCCCCTTAGCAAGTATGGTCGCCCAGTTACGTGTGAATGTCGCCACTCTGAACCAGCACGCCAATGTAATTTGATCTTGGGCTTGAAGCACCTCATTATCTCCACAATCCAAGTAATCGCCGTCGCCGTCAAACTCCAGTGCACCATCAATCTTCCCGACCACCCACTGCGGATCACCAAAAAGGGTGCCATCGTTGCCATTACCGGAAGAATCAGTAGCAATAATGCCGGAATCTTCGTCGAACTTCCACTGGCCAACAAGACTTGTATCCGCTGCATTGGTTACACTCAGGAAACTCGTATTCCAAAATAAAATAAATGACATGAAAAATAATTTCTTATACATAATAATCCTCCTTAAAAAATGAAAGAAGACGGCATTGATTTTACTTTCTCTGTAAAACAGAATAAATACCTATCCACATTAAACATATATTATCAAAACCGATTACAATAACGACTAATATTACTAATCCTTTTGACCTGCAATAATAGCTTAGTCATCCAAAGGAGCATACAGACGGATATCATCAATAAAGACCGTACCTGAGCCTCCGATTGAGCCGGTTTTTTCAAAACCAATAGTGAGCGTTGTTACATTGTTTAGATTGATGCCCAAAGCTGTAAGATCAATAGAAAAATCCTGCCAGGTTGCCTGGGTCAAGTTTCCATCATATGTTACCTTGATGCCGTTAACCTCGACGTACATCTGCTCAGTGGTGGAATTATTAGGATCACCGTTGAACGATATCACTAATGCTTCAGGAGAACTTTTGGCCCAATCTGATCCAATCGCAAATTTACTTGTATTTGCTGTAACCTCTGATAAACTCGCAACACTGTTATCATACACAATCGGCACTGATTGACTACCGCTATGAACAATCGCGGTTTCAAAAGAAGGAACATTCAGGTAACCTATAGTCGAGCCGTTAATGTTAGGATTATCATATCCGTCTATCCATGTTAAATATACAAGGTTGCTGCCCTCTTGCCCCTCAGGGATGTCATTGTAGGACTCAAAACCATCCACAATAAGATACTCTTGTGTAGAAAAGCTCCAGATATCACCTTGCCAAATTGGATTAGCTTGGAAGTTGTTGACCTCATCGACACGCCAATAGTAAGTGCTGCCTATATCAAGAGATAATGGACCATAGCTGGCCTGTCCAACGGTAACTGCAGGAGCAGCACCGTCTATTACCGCCTGCCGGTCATCGCTAAAGTATACATTATGTTCAACCGCTTCTCTTCCCCTTTTCCAGCCAAGAACCAGATCAATTGGAGCATCTGTCGCTCCATCCCCCGGACTGGGTGCTCTTACACTAACAGGTATCTGCATGAAGCGGACCTCACTTAAACCGAACTGGTCAAAGAGACCATTACTCCAGTTGCTGGTAGCTGTGATCCTTACATATTTTGCCGTCACATTTTCAAATGTAACAATGTTATTAGGAGCATAATCCTTTTTGCTGGTTGCCGAGAGAAATTCAGTTATATTAGGAACTTGGGCCCAATTAGCACCATCGATTGAATACTCAATAGTAATATCCTTTAGACCATACATGTATAAAATAGATGGTCCGTTATGATTCCATACTAACATCTCATGCAGCTTATAAAGTTTGTTGAACTCATATTGAATCCAGACCGGATCGGTTTCACCCATTGTTAGCCACATATCTGAAAGTTCGTTTGAATGAAGGTCATTAACCAGACCTGAACCGTCAATCGTTCTTTCAGGTCCCTGGCCTTCCATATGACTGGAGGCTGTAGCGGTTATCCTTTCGCCGGGTATTTGGTATGCAAGGGATTCGACTGTAAAACTCCAGACTTCACCTTTAAATATTGTTATATCCGGGGGTGCGTTAACCTCATCAATGCGCCAGAAATAAGTCTCCTCAAATTCAAAACGGCCGGGATCATATACATTGGCATCATGGCCCTGATCGATCAATACGTTTAGTGGATTGTCTCTGTTGGCATTGTTGACATCTTCGAAAACGGTTCCTAAGTAAACATCATGCTCATCAGCAAGAATTCCCGACGTCCAGCTAAGGTTTTCATCCCACAATACCTCCGTTGCTCCATCAGCAGGGCTTGGATTAGAAGACCGTTCAGGGAATGCAGGGCCCCCAGGGAGAATAAAATCTGTCTCAGGATTAAATGAACCTGTAAAAGTTGAAAAAGCCACCGAGTCGTATTGCCCTATGATTTGTCGTTCGCCATCGACTATAGTGTGACGAATATTACCCCACGAAATCAATGGTGTAATTTCCATCGGAGAACCGTTATCGCTCTGAAAGATCTGAATCCCGCCAACATAATAATTGATAATATTTGCGCCATCATAAACTATTGCATAGTGTAATGTCCTACCAATCTCAGGTATTGACTGTATATCGTTGTCTAAAACATCAACATAACCATCCCAGTTACCTGCAGAGAGTCCATCACTAAAGCGTATAAAACACTGACCACCCACATCGATGACCGGAGCATGAAAATCACATTCGTCGTTGCGGGTAAAGACGGCTTCGGCAACAAATGCAGTACCTGTGAATGACGTTCCATTATGATTAAAACTGGAAGCATTAAACTGGAAACTTTCTTGGCGGGATTGACCCGCGTCTGTAAGAATACCCAATCCATCCGACACTATTTCTGTTCCGTTGTAAATCCTGAAGCTGCCCGTTTTATCGATTTCACGGGGGCTCAGAGTGTAGATCGCGCCCGTCAGACTACCATCGAAACTCACATAAACTTGTGGCTCAACATTCGCAGCATTGACTACACTTGTTAGAACAATGCCTATAAGCATGAAAGAACAAATCGGATAAATCAACTTTATAGACATAACATTCCTCCTCATACAAGTATTAGAATGATGACTGTTAATAATTTTCACCAACTCCACACCAAATAACATATATCTGTTCAAGATAATGCTTCTTGATTTAGAAAAGACCCTCTTCGTTGTAAAGTCAATCCTTCTTTGAATGGTAAAATTTAAAAAAAGTTGCAGAGCACACAACTACTGGAGTCTGATCCTGCTCTTTTCCATTATTTCTGAATATTTTTAAATAAAACAAAAAAGTTCGTCCGCGTTAATCTGAGAATCTATAGAGTATAAACCTTGCCCATATAACTAACTAATATAAATATATATACCAAACTCAACACCTTGACGTCAAGTAAAATATATAGTTTTCGGAGCTTACTGCGTTAATTGATTGTCTTACCAGATAATCAATGCTTTTCGCAACTCCAATACTAAAACAAACGGGGCTTATATCGAAAAATTGATATAAGCCCCGAAATAAAACTTCTTTTAAGCCATGCTTCAATCAGCTCCCTGAAAAACGTTCTTGTGTAAAACGCTTCTCAAGAAGTCTCAATTGGCTTTCGAACATCGTCATCATGGGAGAAGATTCAGACGTACGTTGTCGATTCCGATCCAGCTTTCGCCTTCTTCGGAGGCATTGTTAAGCTCAATAC
>CAZMWN010000148.1:0-8792 GCA_964569935.1 uncultured Pirellulales bacterium | reverse complement strand
TGGGAATGTTGTTTTTCGCCGGTTCGAATTGGGGTGTAAAATGATTCAATGCAAAGATTGTGAATTTTGTGAGATTGGCCCCGACGGCAGAAGGAGCTTAAAATGCGATCCGTTCACCAATATTAAAGAGCCGGAATGTCTCGCTAAATGGCAGCTTATTCGGCTGGATATGCTGTTAGCCAGCTATCAGGGAATGCTTAAATGGTACGGGAAATTAGCGCCTCTACAGGATAAAATCTTTAAGTACATGCAGCGGGAAATCAACGAGCTTGATGATGCGGACAGTTGGAAGATCGATGAGCCGGAACAAGGGGAGGAAGAGGAAGACCTCTGATTTTTGTGCCCTGAGAGTTTTTTCTTAACATGTCAATTTTTCAGATTTTTGCAATAAATCGTTTGTAGATGCCGTCTTAATATTTGATAAAGCGCTGAAAATATGGCAAAAAGTGATGACTTAGCCCTCATAATAGTCGGTTGCAGGAAAGGTGACGCCCAGTGCTTTTCACAGTTGGTTGATATGTATGCAGCTCGTTGTTACGGCTATTTTTATCGACTCACGGGCAATAATGACATCAGCGACGAGCTGTTGAGCGAGCTATTTGTCAAATTGGTGGAGAAAATCGCCTCATATAAAGGCGGTTCATTTGAAAGCTGGCTGTTCAAAATAGCTACGAACATTTTTCACGATTTTCTAAGGGGTAAGCAGCGGCGGCAAAAATTGCTCAATGTCCGAAAAGAACAGCTTGAATCGGAGTTTACCGAATTAAAAAAATCCGGCAACGAGCAATTTGACAGGTTGCAGACTCAGCTTAAAAGGCTGGATACAGATACAAGAGAACTGATTATGTTGCGATTCTATTCGCAATTGAGTTTTAAGGAGATAGCTAAAATGAGGTCCGAGCCGATCGGAACCACGCTGGCAAAACTGCATCGGGGATTAAAGAAACTGCGGGAATTTATGGAGGGGTAATATTGTGGATAATCGAAACGACGAAAATCTAAGAGAGCTGATCGAGAAATTTTTCGATCCGGAACAGGCTCAGATGTATCTCGATGATATAGAAAAAGGCGAGCAAATCCTTCACACGCACCCCGCCCCTGAACCTGATGAAATGCTCATTGCCAATATAAAGGCGGAAATTGCCCTGAATGTTCTGCCTCGCAGAGCAACGTTAGTTAAACGGATTGCATACGGGACAGCGGCGGTTGCGGCGGCAGTTATTATAATAACAGCAATAAATACGAACTGGTTTGAAAAATCCATAGACGTTGGGCCGGGACAGGGAATACAGGTAGCCTCGGTTTTTCCCTGGGAAAGCTACGATATTGAAGCTTTTAATACCGAAGTCGAACAGATTGAGGATGAACTAATGGATCTGGAGTCGGGCCGGGAGAACCTCGACAGCAATAGTGATATATCAGAAATGGAAATGGAACTGATAGTAATTGCCGGTGATTTCTGGAAGGGATAAAAAATGGAGTCGAAGCGTAGAACCCTGTTAGTGTTAACGATGGCAGCAGCAATCCTGGTTTTGATGCCCTGCTCTGTTGCCCAGGACAACGATGATGACAATACCCAAACTCGGGAAGGACAAAGAATGCAGAGGCCCGGAGAAGGTCCGGGACCGCGTTCAGGTGAAAGATTCGGGCGAGGTGGGCCGGGAAGGCCGGAAGGCCGGTGGAGACGGCCGGAACTGACGGACGAACAAATTGACGGCATTTTAAAGGAATTGAAAGAACGCGATCCGAATAATGCAAAAGAACTAACAGATTTGCGTACAAATGACCCGGAAAAGTTCAGGATTGAGTTCAGGAGACATGCGTGGCCGGAAATCAGCAGGGCAATTATGGTGAGCTGGGAAAACAGAAGACGTACAGAGTTTCTTGAGTGGCTTGAAAAATACGTACCAAAAGAAGCTGAAGCATTAGCTAAATTGAAGGAAAGTGAACCGAATCTTTATGCACAGAATTACCAGATAACATTGCGAAAATATAATCGCATTTATGAACACGCAAGAAGGAATTCCGAGTTAGCGCCTGTCCTTGTCGCAGACCTGCAACTGGCCGAAAGAGAAGATGAGTTAGTCAAAAAAATCAATGCCGCCAAAACCGAACAGGAGAAGGCCGAGCTAACGGCTCAGTTGGAAGAAGTAGTAGCCGATAAGTACGACCTGATTGTAAGACGAAAACAAATAGAGTATGAAGGATTGCTAAGGCGGCTTGAAGCACTACAAAAACAGGTCAGGGCAAGTCTGGAAGACATCAAGGTTTGGAGAGATGATACATTCAAAGCCAAGAATGTGAAGGAACGAATTGAAGACCTGACAGAGGAAAGAAAGACGGGATTCAGATGGAATTAAACGAATTGATTTTTCAAGGTTCAATTCGTCTTGTTTAATTCCGAGTCCTCCTTCATGGACGAAAGATTGTCTGTAATTTAGTACGCTGTATTTACTACCCAAGGATGGCACTGATTTCTCACTCTTGGTGCCAATCCGTATATACCCCGCGAGCTCCTTGCGGGGTATTTTTTTTAACATATTTATCCAAAACAATCCATGTTAAATAATATGACTCAAGAATCAATATCGAGATACGAAATATGCCTCTGTGCCTATGCACTTTGTTTCGTATTGCGTGACGCGTATTGAGTATTGTGTATATCGTATTTTATATCCACCGTCCATCGCTGCACACTCATCAAGTTTCTACAAAATCCTTTGCATTTATATTCTACCATTCCTAAGGAAAATAAAGTTCAACATAATAAACATAATCGATCCAATAGAAGATGTTGACGGCAGCAAATATGCAGGTACAATCTTCGTAGTTAAATACAGGTATATCTCCGGGATACTTATATGGATAAAACCGGCAAAACTATAAAGATTTTTAAAAAGCAGCCTGCCATGCGGTGTGTGTTGCTGGCTATGCTGCCATGTGTTGCAGGAGCAGTTTATTTTTTCGGCTGGCAAAGCCTGTTCATTGTTGCCTGGTCGGCAGCCGTTGGTTTTCTCGTTGAGCTGATTTTCACCCGACTTCGCGGTGAACCTGTTAGCGAAGCCGTTTTTGTTACAACAACTATCTTTGCTTTAATAATGCCGCCGACAATTTCCCTGCATGTCCTTACAATAGGTATTGTCTTTGCGGTAATGTTTACAAAGGAGGTCTTTGGTGGTTTCGGGCATAATATTTTTAATCCGGCATTAGCCGGCAGATGCTTTGTTTATATCTGTTTTCCGGTAGCCCTGACTGCTACATGGTCACCCGCTGCAAGTGACATGTGGGGCGCTCTTGGCAAATGGAATACAGTCTCGGATGCGGATGCCGTTACCAGCGCTACGCCGATGGCACATCTCAAAGCAAAAAATATCGTGCTCGGCGGCAGTGAAGACGCTGTAACAAAGATTCCATTTGATATTGAAAAGAATCAAATCGTCACTATCGGAAAATCGACCCTTCTTAAAAGTCTGTTTTTCGGACGCATCAGCGGGACAATGGGCGTCACCAGCGCACTTCTGATTTTAATAGGTGGTATCTATTTATTCGTTACAAAGACAGCAAGCAGAACCATTATTCTTTCAGTTGTCATAGCTTATGCCGTTCTTAACCAGATATTGTTTTGGTCCGGCGTCGAGCCTGTTCCGGGGGCTTTGCCCGCCGTACTTGGAGGCGGCTTTTTGTTTGGTGCCTTCTTTATGGCTACTGATCCGATAAGCTCGCCGAGAACCGAACCTGCAAAAGTGATTTACGGAATTATCATCGCCCTGTGCACGACAATTATCAGGAATTTTTCCATATTCAACGGCGGATTGATGTTCTCCATCCTGATTGGAAATATGTTCGCTCCGATACTGGATTATGCAGTGCAGTCAATCAGGGCCAGAAATAAAAACGAGACGAAAAAATGATACGAGAAAAACCGTTGTTTCCTGTCGTTTATATGTTTTGTCTGACGGCTTTTTTCAGCACGATAGTCATCGGCTTTACGCAGGCCACCGGTGAACGAGTCGAAGCAAACGAAAAGCTTGCCTTCGAAAAGGCAGTTTTGACTGCCCTGCCCGGATTGTATGAAGAAAATTTAAGTCGGCTGGAACTACATAAAAGATTTACCGAATCAGTCAGTCTGCCGGACGATTCTTCCGGGGCCGCTTATACATTAAAACAAAACGGGCAAATCCTTGCTTACGCCCTGCCGATTTCCGGCCAGGGATTCTGGGCTTCAATAAAAGGTGTGATTGGAATCAGAGCAGACAAAAAAACAATTACCGGCATTGCCATCTATCAACAAAATGAAACGCCGGGACTTGGTGCGGAAATCGCCAGGGCCGCTTTCACGGAGCAATTTCGGGACAAAGTAATTTCAATCGACGGCGAACCAATAAATATAAAACGTCCGGGCGCCGTTTTGGGTGACAGCGATGTCCATGCCGTCACCGGAGCCACGCAAACAAGTACCCGTCTGGAAAATATAATTAATAAAGGATTGAAAGAATGGCTCTCTAAAATGCACGAACAAGGCAACCAAAAATAAAAATGAAAACAGGTAAATCTCCAAAAACAGGAATTGCGATCGAGGGACTATGGAACAATAATCCCGTCTTCCGACAGGTCCTGGGTATTTGCAGCACTTTGGCCGTGACAAACCTCGTGCTCAATACCGTTGTAATGTGTGTAGCTTTGATATTTACACTTTCTTTAAGTTCCTATACGGTCGCGATCCTGCGGAAATTTACGCCGCGGAATATCCGGATGATGATAGAGACATTGATTATCGCTTTCTATGTTATCATCGTGGATGTCGTGCTCAAGGCCTATTGGCCGGAGATGAGCAGCAACCTCGGGCCCTATGTCGGGCTGATTATTACAAATTGCATTGTCATGGGCAGATGCGAGGCCTACGGCAATGCTAATCCACCGGGCAAGGCATTTATAGACGGTATTTTTAATGCACTCGGCTACACATTCATCCTTCTGATTATCGCCACCTTCCGGGAGATACTTGGTATGGGCACTTTTCTGGGCCTTTCCGTGCCCTACTTCAGCGGACCGCACTGGGACAAATGGATTATTATGGTCATGCCGCCGGGGGCTTTTTTCATGCTGGCTATAGTAACATGGATATTCAGATCGATTCAGGCAGTAAAGGAGGACAAGGCAAAATGAACGGGGCATCGCAATTATCCCATGCTTTTATTGTTTTTATTTCCGCCATATTTACACAGAATATCCTATTGAGTTACTTTCTGGGATTTTGCCCGTTCATCGGCGTCTCACGCGAAGTCAAAACGTCATTCGGTCTGGGATTGGCGGTGATATTCGTAATGACCTCGACCTGTCTGCTCAACTGGCTGGCGTATCAGTACGTGATTGAGCCTCTTAATCTGCACTTCTTTCGCTTCATTTTGTTTATTATTATCATCGCCGCTTTTGTCCAGTTTGTTGAAATGGTCATTGATCGATTTTCTCCGTCACTGTATCAAAGCCTTGGTGTTTTTCTGCCTTTGATTACCGTCAACTGTGCCATACTCGGGGCTTCACTGTTTATGGTGATTCGGGAGTATAGTTTCATAGTCACCCTCGGATACGGCCTGGGCAGCGGCATCGGCTGGTTCCTGGCTATCATAGCAATGGCCGGCATCAGGCAGAAACTTACCAACGACCGGATACCCAAGGGCCTGCAGGGGCCAGGCATAACGCTTATTATTGCAGGATTAATGGCACTGGCATTCATTGGATTCACCGGTGTGCTATCGGGGAATTGATTTCGGCAACCGCCGGAGTTTGGAATGATTCTTACAATATTTACAGCAGTTATAGTCATCAGCCTAATTGGAGCATCCCTGGCTGGAGTTCTTGTTATCTCTGAGCACTACCTGAATGATTACGGCCGGTGCAATATCACGATTAATGACGAGCGGGAGCTTGAAGTTGAAGGCGGCAGAGATTTGCTTTCGCTGCTTGCCGCCGAGAAAATTTTTATCCCGAGTGCATGTGGGGGCAGAGGCACCTGTGGGCTGTGCAAGCTCAAGGTTCTCGAAGGCGCCGGCCCGCTACTACCGACCGAAGAGCCCTTTCTCGATGAAAGTGAACGGAAGTCAAATGTACGACTCGCCTGCCAGGTCAAGGTGCGAGGCGATTTGAAAATCGAGATACCAAAAGAGCTTTTTGCCATCCGTGAATATACCTGCAAGTGTACGGAAATTATAGATTTAACTTATGATATGAAACAGTTCCGGTTCGAGCTTATCGAGCCGAAGACGATGGATTACATTCCCGGTCAATACGTCCAGCTGCGGGCCCCGGCTTATAAAAAGAGCAGCGAGGAAGTTTACAGAGCATATTCGATTGCATCCGATCCGGCTCAGAAAAATATGATCGATCTGATCATTCGACTTGTCCCCGGGGGAATTTGTACGACCTATTGTTTCGAATATCTCAAGGTCGGCGAAGAGGTCAAAATGAACGGGCCATACGGTGAGTTCAGGCTTACCGAGACGGATGCCCCGATAGTTTTTATCGCCGGTGGCTCGGGAATGGCTCCGATTAAGTGTATGCTGCATCAGATGAAAAATACGCAAATCAAAAGGAAGGCGACTTACTACTTCGGTGCAAACCAGCCGAGAGATTTGTTTCTCCTCGATTTGATGAAGGAATTCGAGAAACAGTTACCGGATTTTCATTTTGTGCCGGTGTTGTCCGAAGCAAGTAACGGAGGGACTGTCAAATATGAAAAAGGTCTGGTTACAGAAGCGATCCGAAGAAATCTGAAGAATGCCCAGCAATGTGAAGCCTATCTCTGCGGCAGCCCGGGAATGATTGAAGCAGCAATAAAAGTACTGCTCGACCTTGGAATGAGTGAGGAAAAAACATTTTATGATAAATTCGAATAATACAATAAGGGGATGAAAATGAAAGAGTCACCCCAAAATAAAAAACTCGAAACGATGTTGAGGTCTTCTAAGATGGTTGCCGGAGGATTTATGGGTTACGACAACCGCAGCGTTTCAGAAATTATTGATTCAGATAAAAAAGAGCTTTCAAGACTTGGTTTGACATGTGAACAGGTAGCCGGTCACATGCTGCAAATCACCAATACCGCAAAATCCGGACTGGGAACATGGGTACGAATGGACAATAATCTGGAAGCAAAAACAGATGAAGCCAGAGGATTTTTACCCTGTCCCTGGCCACACGCGGGCAGATTCGTAAAAAGAATTACAATAGCCAGGCGAATAAAAACAAGTGATACTATCCAGTGGTCGGATTTAAATATTCATCTGATTGGTGAACATGGTTTCTTTCAGGGAAAAGGCTCAGGTTTTAGAATCGAACCGAAGAAACTTATAGAAATGATATTCTGATTCGCTTTTCGGATTAGCCGTTCAATCATCCCAGCCGGGCGAGCCACCTATATATGTACTTACACGCCAGGAGTCTTTATCGTCCCAACTGTTCGGATCGGGATTTGCAGGATCTATTATAGTCAGGGAAAAACCATCGCCGTCGGTTATCGAATGCCAGCCGTCTTTATAGCTAAACTCCAGAATCGTTTGGCCGATGGCATCTTCGAGCTCAATTTTTTCACCGGCATTATTCAGTCTGCCGGAGTATTGACCGGCGATATTAATATCCGTGCTATATCGAGTTTCAAAGGCATTTCTGTCCTGGACCGCCACCGCATATTCGCCGGGAGCAAGTTCGAGGCTGGGGAAGGTAAAATCGACGCCGTTAGTAAATTTCACCAGATTCAAATTGATTGTTTCAGCTCCGATGTTCATCAATTCAACGAACTCTTCGTTCGGGTCATTTTGCGGATGATACATAATCTCGGTGATTCTCAGGTTGTCCACCACCGGCCCAACTGCATAAGTTGCTTCGTTAAGGGCGCTCCATGTACCGCTGCTGAGTACTCTTGCTTTGACATGCTTGCTCCCGGTCAATGTAATCGGAGCGGTATATTCACTTGCACTCGGTGAAATACCAAAGTCGCCAACAGGATTACTTTGACCTATAGCCAGTTCGGTTGAGATCAAAAAGTCTGAGCTGTCCGGACCTACATTCAATCCATGAATAGCAAGGATATTTTCGCCCGGACTTAAAACATTCAAATGGGACGATATATCAAAATCCTGATAAATTACAGCCGCTGCGTCGGAATTCTGTGCCGTGGCCGTTGAATCCCATTGCGGTGTCACCGGTGCATTTGAGCGAGCTATTTCAATACCATTAATATATGCTACAAAACCATCATCATAACGCATTCTAAGTGTCATAATACTGAATTCGCTCAAATCCTGAGGAACGTTAAAGCGAGTCCGTATATAACAGCCGGTCCGGATACCATACATCTGGTCGTAAAGATTGATATCAATAAAGTCCCTGTACTCGGAGCCGGTATCATAACCAATTCCTCCTATGCCAGACATCCAGTTCGAGTCATCAAAAAATCCGCCGCCTTTCCAGCTCTCATTCACAGGGGCCGTCGGAACAAGCACACGCTTAGGAGTGTTCTCAGCAACAACAGTTGTCATCTCGCTGTCACCGGAGGTTCCCGGCAATCGTGGGTCAGAACCATCGAGTGTAAACCAAATTGTACTGCTATCAACAGTCATCGAAAGTAAGCTGTTATTTACAATCCATCCGCCATGTTGATATAAACCATTAATGTGGAATACAGGCGCATTCACATGAGGATAAAGACCGGCGTTTCGGAACTGCTGCAGAACAATGTCGGAGCGTTGAGGAATGTAATAATTCAGTATCCAGTTGCGCCCGGCACGTCCGTCATT
>CAZMWN010000147.1:0-8793 GCA_964569935.1 uncultured Pirellulales bacterium | reverse complement strand
TAATAGGCGATGGTGGAATGGGCACCGTTTTAGGTATGCTGTTCTGCGAAAAAAATATTCCCGTACGTATATGGGGTTACGACCGCCGGCAGTTGGACCGGATTGCACAAGATCGGGAGAACAAGAAATTTCTGCCCGGCTATAAGATACCAGAAGGTCTTGCCTTTGAACCTGACGACAGCCAAATTATGTCGGGTTCGGATCTGATTATTTCCGCCGTACCATGTCAGTTTATAAGGTCTATCTGGATCAGACTCAAAGATGAAGCTCCTGACGATGTGCCAATTGTATCTGTAGCCAAGGGCGTTGAAAATGATACATTGCTGTGTCCCACTCAAATACTGACAGAAATTCTTAACTTACCGGATAATGCCAAATTGGTAGTTCTCAGCGGCCCTACTATTGCCGATGAGCTGGCCAGAAAACTCCCGGCAACGGCCTGTGCAGCAGCTCGCGACAAAAAATTAGCAGAACAAGTCCAGCATACTTTCAGCGTTCCCTGGTTTCGTGTTTATACCAATACTGATGTAATCGGTGTTGAGTTAGCCGGTGCCATGAAAAATATTATCGCCATAGCCGCTGGAATTATAGATGGTACAGGAGCCGGTGATAATGCCAAAGCAGCACTATTGACCAGAGGCCTGGCCGAGATAACCCGCTTAGGCATCGCCTGCGGGGCAAGACCGGGAACATTCGCCGGGCTAACCGGTTTGGGTGATTTGGTGACAACCTGTATTTCACCAAAAGGCAGAAACCGGTCATTCGGTGAAAGAATAGGTAAAGGGCAAAATGCCGAGCAGGCCCAAGGGGCCACTGAATCGGTTGTCGAGGGTATTGCCACATGCAAATCTGTTGTTGCCCTGGCTAAACAATATCATGTCGAGATGCCAATCACAAAGGCTGTCTATGATGTCTTATTCAATAACAAATCCGTGCAAAAGGCAATCGAGGATTTGATGAAACGCCGACTCAAAGCTGAGTGATTCATTCGTTTACTTAAAAGCCTCGTATTAAACAGTCCTATAAGAAAAAACTTATGCTTTCATTAAGTTTTTTGCAGCTGGAGAATTTCATAGCGGTCAATCTTATTTATGAGCTAAAACTACTCTGACAAACCAGGATTACGGATTTTATCAGAAGTGCAATCCCCTTTTAGCAATACTAACCGAAATGGAGGTTTAATATTTTTGTACGCGATTGGCTCATTTGGTTTCTGTTTCATATATTTTAGTTGGTGAATGTTACTGGTAGTAATCCTGATATAAGATTAGGTATTAGTGGGTGAAATAATCAAATACAATGCTTGGCCTTTTGAAAAACAACGCATATTCCATTGGCATCGATATTTGCAATGACAGTCTGAGGCTGGTCCAGCTCGAAAATAACGGCAGGGGCATACATCTGATTGCCGGTGCTACTAAAAAACCGCCCGATGATATCGAACCAGGCAGCAGCACCTGGCAAAGATGGGCTATCGAGACTATACATAAGCTTATATCGAACAGCGATTTTCAGGGTAAAGAAGTGATAGCTGGAATGCCTACAACCGACGTCTTTATCGACCATATAAAACTATCTAAGACGAGTGATAGCAAACTACAGGACACTATATTTTCGAAGATAAAACAGAAACTCCCGTTTGAGCCGGTCCAAGAGAATACAATGTTGAAGTACATTCCAACAGAACAGGATAACGTTATGGTAATGGCAACCGAGCGTACAATCATTGACAGGCATCTTGCGATTTACGAAAAGGCCGGATTAGCAATCAAGTCTATAGGCGTTTGGCCAATGGCATTAGTAAACTGCTATACTACTTTCTTTGGAAGACGCAAATCAGACCTTGAAGCGATAGTGATACTTATTTGCGTCGAGGCAAATTCCACGAATGTTGTAATATGTCGTCACAAGAACCTGCTCTTTGCCCGTTCTATCCCCATAGGAGCTCAGCAGTTTGATGACGAAAAAGCAATAACAGGATTGGTATTTGAGTTGACCGCATGCAAACGGCAATTTACCTCGATGCACAACAACGCCCAGATAGAACGTTTAATATTCCTTTCGAGTCGTGCCTCAGACAGAAATGCATGTGCAACAATAGCAAAGCAGTTAGAAATGCCTGCACAGATCGGGGATTGTCTGGCAGCAGTGAAATTACCCAGTTCCTTTCGTTTTGAAAGTGACACTGAATGCAATAATGAGAATCCTGATAATCCGATAGACAGAAGAAATTGTCAGGTTAACTGGGCTGTTGCTTTTGGACTGAGCCTATCGTAAGAGCAGGATTCCAAAAAAGAGGAGGAATACAAAGAAAATGGTTAATATAAACTTTGTGCCTGATGATTATATCCAAAATAACGAATCCCGCAGTACAAACCTGCTGTATCTTATCCTGCTTGTCGTTGTCATGACGGCATTAGGCGGTTCGTTCATAACCATCAAGATACGCCAGCATGCCTGCGCTGCCAAGGAAAAACTCGTAAATTCAAGAATGGCCAAGATGCATGAGGCCATAAAGCAATTTGATGAACTTCAGGTAAAAAAAAGAGCAATGATGAAAACAGCCCTTACGACTGCAGAGCTGCTTGAACCGGTGCCAAGAAGCATTCTATTGGCTTCGTTGACAAATAACTTACCTGCGGGAGTTTCATTGATCAATTTGAACCTGCTTCAGAAAGAGCCAAAGCCAAGTAATAAAGCTGCGGTAACAAGTAAATATCAGGCAACACAGGCTGAAAAAATAGCCGCCCAGGCAAAATTATCACCGGAACAATTGCTGGAGACACTTATTGAAATTGAAGGTATGGCTCCAAGCGACCTTCAAGTGGCTTCCTATATTGAGCGTCTTAGCAAATCGAGCTTGCTGGATAACGTAGCTTTGGTTGAATCGAAAGAACTTAAAATAGAAGATAGTACGTTCAGACAATTCAAATTGACGGCAATGCTTCAAAAAAATGTTTATCTTACCAAGGAAGATGTTGAGATTATAAAGAGTAAGGCTGAGAGTACAGTGTGGAACTTTTAATGCTGATACGGTTTGGGCTTAAAACTTCTAATAAACTTAAACAGCTCAATACAAAGATGAGGGCATAATCATGACAAGCAGTTTTAGAAAAATCGTGTTTTTCGTCTTATTGGCCGGTTTGGCAATAGGTGCCTATCACTATATGATAAAGCCAGCTAATAAAGATTTAGCTGAGGCAAAAGGAAAAGTCGAGACAAAACTCGCTCAATTAGCCAAATTCGAAGAGGCCGCTTCGGCAGCGGAAGATCTCGCAAAGCAGCTTGAGAAATTGCAGGAGGCTATTGAATTCTTTGAAAGCAAGCTGCCGCCCACGAGTCAGATTCACGAAGTGCTCGAGCAGGTAACAGTAATTGCACAAAAGCAGGGCCTTAAGCCAAAAACAATTCGAACGATGACAAAAAAAGACAATAGCGGTTACGTAGAGCAGCCTTTGGAAATGCAACTGGAGGGGAACTTCAGTTCATTTTACTCGTTCCTTTTAGAGCTTGAGAAACTGCCACGTATAATGAAAATTCGTGAGCTCACACTGGAAAAACAGAAGGACAACGAGGGTCAAATAGCAGCCGATTTCATAGTAAGCATATTTTTCCAGAATCAAACCAGCTAAGAGAACGAATTTCTTATTAGAAAAAGCAAATACTAAATGAATGGAGCTTAGTTATGTTGTCATTCTTACGAGAAACAAACTCTGGGAATTTGCCGGCGGATGCAGCTGCCTGCGATGCTAAACATAATAGTAATGCTCAATCCCCGGAGCAGGAATATTTCACTGTAGCGTCTCACGGAAGAGCAGTTCGCAAGAGTACGACTTTACTTGCCGTTCTGTTCATTGTAGGTCTGTTGTGCCTTTGGTTTATGATTAAAAAGAGCGCACCTAAAACAGCTTTGGGAGCAGATATAAGCACAGAAGAGACGCAGATTGAGACAGCCATTGCACGCCTTACAGGAATTAAGTCAGAGATGTTCAGCAGTATGGATGAGATAGTCAGCAAATTCTATGAGTTTTCCGATATTCTGCAAGTACAGGTCAGCGAACTCGCAAAAAATCCCTTCCAGCTCGAACTGTTTTTGTCCAGTCTGAAATCTCAAACTCTTGTTGATAAGGAACATATCGAAATTGACACTGAAATGATCTGGCAAGAGCAGATAAAGCAAAGATCAAAAGATATGCAGCTTGATAGCGTTATGCAATCTGATAAAGGCAAATGCTGTATGATCAATAATAAAATACTCTACGTAGGTGATTCGATCGAAGATTTTAAGGTAGATCAAATCGATGACAGCCTCGTTAAGCTTAAATCAGGAAAAGTAGAAATAGTATTGTCATTGTCGAAATAAAACTTCTCCCGTTATTAAAAAAACAATCAGGAACGTGCTATAAAATCAAAATATAAACTGAAAAATGAATAACATTGTGTGGAAAATATTAGTTAAGAATATATGAAATGTCAGAGAAATCTTTTTGAGTGAGGTGTGATATGATAGATGTTAAAACAATATTGGAAGATGTCATAGATAATGGAGCAAGCGATTTGCATATCAACGTTGGTATGCCGCCGATATTACGGAGAAACACAGAGTTAATCGAGCTTGAGTCCCCCCCTGTCAGCAATGAAGACGTCAAAGAAATGGTGCTTTCCATGGTCGGTCCGGACAAATTCAAAAAAATTGAAGAAAATAAGGACCTCGATTTCTCAACGAGCATAGACGATGGACATCGGTTTCGTGTGAACGCCCATTACCAGCGAGATACAATTGCAATTTCGTTCAGGGTGATTCCTAATCAAATACCCGCAATAGATGATTTACATCTGCCTGCAGTGGTTAAGGAATTGACAGATCTACCAAGAGGTTTAGTGCTCGTAACCGGCCATACCGGATCCGGAAAAAGTACGACACTTGCCGCAATGATAGAACTGATTAACATAAAATACGGAAAACGCATTATCACATTGGAAGACCCTATCGAGTATATGATAGAGAACAAAGAATGTATGATAGAACAACGTGAAATCGGCACCGACTGTCCAAACTTTGCATCAGGACTCAAGCACGTATTGCGACAGGACCCGGACATTATTATGGTCGGCGAAATGCGTGACCTGGAGACCACCGGTTCAACAGTCACCGCTGCCGAAACCGGGCACCTTGTCTTTAGTACGCTGCATACGATTAACGCCGCCCAGACCATTGAACGTATTATAGATATCTACCCTGCGACCCAACAAAACCAGATTCGAACAATGCTGGCTAATACTCTGCAGGCTGTTATTTCACAGACGTTATTCAAGCGAGTAGATGAACCTGGGATGGTTCCATGTACAGAGATACTACTGTGTACCTCGGCTGTGAGGAACTGTATTCGTGAGAACAGGATCTACGAGATACCAAACATTATTGAAACTTCACGACGGTTGGGTATGCAAAATCTGGACAACAGTATTTCTGATTTGTATTTCCAGGGTTATATAGACAGGGAAGAAGCAATAATGCGGTCAAGCAATCCCGCCAAGATGGAAAAGACGCTCGTGCCAGTTGATGAATTTGAAGTTGTCCAACAACCCAGCAGTGCTGTCGCACAGTGATTAAAAGCAAAATATAATCCCGGACAGCAGAGACAAAAAGTTGGAGCACTTACGTATGTTTGAAGACTCTTTGCGAAATCAAAAAGGTGCAACTGCAATAGCAGAAAATCAGCACCAAAGCCGTACGTCTAACAACCAAAACCAACTGGATGGAGAACCTACTTCCCCATTGAGGCGTTCGGCTCAAAGCCGGCAGAAAAATATGTGGGAAAGCATTAAAGGTTTAAAGGTCGAATTTGGACCAAGCAAGAAAGATATTCTGAATTTTACGAACCAATTGGCAGTTATGGTTCGGGCGGGAATAAGCATTCAGGATGCGTTAGAGTCTATCGCTGAACAAAATGATAATAAAAAATTCAGGCAAATCATTTTGGATTTGAAAAATCGCATCGAAGCCGGACAAAGTTTTTCACAGGCGCTTGCGGAACATTCGAATGTATTCTCCGAGCTTTATGTAAATATGGTTGCAGCAGCGGAAATCAGCGGTTCTTTGAGTGGAATGCTACAGAAATTGGCTGAGTACCTGGATGGTGAAGCTGAAACCCGCTCACAAGTCAAAGGGGCTATGGTATATCCGATTATCATAGCCGTTATGGCGGTAGTAGTAACTATTTTCCTTTTGTGTTTTGTCCTGCCACGTTTTATTGCCATTTTTGCCGGCAAAGAACATTTATTACCCACCCCGACTAAAATGTTAATGGCCAGCAGCGCTTTTTTGCGTGGTTACTGGTATTTTATTGTACCGGCTATAGGTGCTGCTCTCTGGGGATTTTGGTATTTTACAGGTACCACCATTGGCAGATTGTGGTGGGACAAGACAAAATTAACGTTGCCTTTGATCAAAACATTATGCCGCAGCCTTTACATCACAAGGTCTCTACATACAATGGGAGTATTGACAAAAGCGGGCGTACCGATACTAAATACTATTTCAATCACAGCTCAGATATCCGGCAACGTCTTATACAAAAATATGTGGCTTGGCGTTTACGAGGAGGTCCGTCAGGGCAAAAAGATTGCGTCCAGCCTGAACCAGTATAATCTGATGCCAAGCAACGTTGTTCAAATGTTAAGAAGCGGCGAAGATTCCGGTACATTGGGCGATGTACTAAGAGATGTCTCCAATTTCTATGCAAGGGAGCTTAAAACTGTTATCAAGACGGTGACATCAATGATAGAACCCATAATGATAGTTGCTATGGGCCTTGTGGTTGGTTTTATTGCCATGAGTATCATTCTGCCGATATTCAGGATGTCCAGTGTCGTTATGGGCAAGTAAAAAACTTCGATGGCACAACCTTCGGATTAAGATTGGGGGGACGAGATGGGAAATACAAAATATAAAAGCGGTTTCTCACTCATTGAAGTGTTAGTTGCGATACTGATTGTAGGTCTTGCAATCTTCTCCCTCGTTGGAGCCAATAGTGTATTTACCATGGCCAACGGTGCCGGAACGGATTTGTCAACCGCCGAGTTTCTTTTTGAACAGATAAGAGAGCTTACCGCCCTGCTGCCGGTCATTGACCCACAAACCGGCACATCAACATTCGGGCCGGAAACAGGAGAAGCACTCGCCGACTATGACGATCTGGATGACTTTGACGGCAAAAATTTTTCTCCACCGATTAGTACTCATAGAGACCCCCTCAACAATTTTGCTGCATACAGTCAGCAAATTACGGTTGAAAATGTTAATCCATCCGATTTTGAACAGGTTGTAAGCAACCATAGCAGCAATTTTGTTCGAGTCACCGTAAAGATTTTCCTGAACTCGAACGAAATCAGCTCGGCAAGCTGGCTCCGGGCACGATATTAAAAGAAGAACAAAATGAATAATACCAGAAACAAAACCTTTCCTGAGCGAAGTCGAAAGATACGAGGTACTTATGGCGGTCCCAAGGACTCCGCCGCAAGGCGCCCCAAAGCGGACTTCCGGAGAGCTGCACGTAGTAGAAAGATACGAGGTACCTGTGACAGTCCCAGGATCCCTGTCGCAAGGCGCTCCCAGGCGGACTTATGGACAGACACAAAACACCGAACCGGCTTTACCATCATAGAACTGCTGATCGCCATGGCTATATCAGCTATACTGCTGGCAGCAGTTGCTGCTGCTTTTAACGGCTCAATTATAAATTATCAGGAAAACGAGAAAATATTCAGGACAATCAACAACGCCAGACAAGCGTTGTACAGGATAACAACTCAACTCAGGACCGCCGACGCCGTTGACCCATGCACGCCGGACAATCAATGCACGATGATTACCGCCGATGGAGACGATATTACCTATTCATATAACAGTGCTGATAATAAACTCTATCTGATTACAAACGATGATACAACAGACAGCGACTATGTTCTTTGCGATAATGTTACTGGAATGACTTTCACTAAAGAAAGTGTACTTGAAGATATGCAGTTGAAAGTCAAGAGTGTGCAGATATCAATGACGGTTGTCAGCGGTGATTTACAACGAACAATCTCATCGGCCGCGGTTATAAGAAGAAATCTACACTAACGATTATTATTAATCGTTATAATTTATCACAATACTCCTCCCTAAATACTATTCACTAATCCCTATTCACTATTTAAATGTCGGCCAATCCAATCCCTTGATACCATGAACCGTCAAATTTGCATCCGGCAGTTCATCCCGCGCCGGCCGAATCTGCTTGGCCTTTAGCAGCCGGACCTGGCCGTCAACGAAAAGATAGTTCCTCGAACCTTCCCAGCACCACCATCCATTATCATCATCTATCGGTGAATGATTGCTTAGCCATTCGCCTATAAGAATCTTTCCGGAAGGATTAGTGACATCTATAGACCGCTGCCGAACAGAAGGCTGCGGATTCTTGTACGTATCTTCGGAGCTGCTCATACCATCTATCTGTTCGGGGCTGTGATAGAAAGCCATCGAATACGAATAACTCGTAGATTCGTACTTCTCTTTGGCGATACGATCCTGCGGGCAAAACAGGACCGAAGGATTATTCGCATCGATATTGCCGCCCAGATAAGGCTCGACAAAGGACCGCCAGCCCCGGCCCATCCAAAGCCAGTAACCCTGCGGCAGAGGGTCCTCTGCACAGGGAAAAATATGGTCGTTCGCATTGAGATACAGATTCATTGCAATATCAATTTGCTTGATATTGTGAGTGCATTTTAGACGCATCGCCATTG
>CAZMWN010000146.1:0-8845 GCA_964569935.1 uncultured Pirellulales bacterium | reverse complement strand
TTCGGCAGGAATTATTATGGGCGTTCTTATGTCACCGGGCTGGGATACAATCCGCCTATGAATCCTCACGACAGGCGTTCGGGAGCCGATGGAATCAAGGATCCATGGCCCGGTTACATCGTTGGTGGAAGTAATCCCGGAGCAACAGCTTGGCAGGATATTGAGGAAGACTACAGGACCAATGAAATTGCCGTTAACTGGCAAGCGGGTCTTGTTTATGCCCTTGCAGGTTTTGTTAATTAACAGCCCTAATTATTTATAGGATAACGAAGATGGTTTCTATCTTGGATTAATGGAGAACATAATGGTTAGGGAACATCACTCTACTTTTCACTACATAATTTTGTTAGTGTTTTTTTCAGTTCTTGGACCAGTATCCGCAGCCGATCTGACACTACGATATGACAAACCGGCGAAAGATTGGGAAGCGGAAGCCCTGCCAATCGGTAACGGCCGAATGGGAGCTATGTTTTTTGGCGGCATTCCACATGACCGTATCCAATTTAACGAAATAAGCCTCTGGACCGGCAATGAGGATGTGATGGGAGCTTATCAGGTATTTGGTAATCTTTATATCAACCTACCGGGCCATGACCCGAATTTGGTCACAGATTACACCCGTGAACTCGATATGAGCCAGGGTCAGGGACGGGTAAGTTACAAAAAAGATGGTGTTACCTATCAACGGATTTATTTCGCCAGCCATCCAGCCCAGGTCATTGTGATACATCTGAGTGCCGACAAGCCGGGAAGCTACACCGGTGAACTTGAGTTAGCTGATATGCACGAAGCTCCGACTGTGGTGGAGGGTAACCACATGAAATCTTCCGGAGCGTTAACATTACAAATGGCTCAACAAGGACGTCGTGGCCGTCGCAGGTCGAATGAGCAACCTGAATCGAAACCAACTGGCGAACCGGTTAATACAATGTTTTATGAAAGCCAGGTTATTATGCTCAATGATAGTGGTGCCCTCACTGTCAACGGTGACAAAATTGCTTTTAAGGGATGTGATTCCCTGACTATTCTTCTTGGTACCGGCACAAGTTATATCATGGATTATGAAAAAAAGTTCCAGGGCGAACATCCCAACGATATATTGACAGCCCAGATGAAAGCTGCCGCAGTCAGGTCGTTTAAGCAGTTACAAGATGAACATCTTAAGGATTACCTTTCACTATTTGGCAGGGTGGAACTTGATTTGGGTCAATCTTCAACTGAGCGTAGGAAACTGACCACAGACAAAAGGATTGAAGCATATACGACCAAAGGTAATGATCCTGGCCTGGAGGCTATGCTGTTCCAGTACGGCAGATATTTACTGATGTCCTGTTCACGCGATTCTCTACCAGCCAACCTCCAGGGGCTTTGGAATCATACAAACAGCCCGCCCTGGAATGCTGACTATCATACGAATATCAATATCCAGATGAACTACTGGCTCGCCGAACCGGCGAATTTAAGCGAGTGTCACCTGCCATTGTTCAATCTGATCCGTGCTCTGCGTGAGCCATTTCATAAAGCAACGGCGATGGAATTCCCACTGGAATCGGGTAAGCCTGTCAGGGGCTGGACCGTACGTACAGAATCCAATCCTTTCGGCAACATGAGCTATGTCTGGAATATGAGCGGCAGCGCTTGGTATGCCCAGCATTTTTGGGAACACTATGCGTTTACACTGGATAAAGATTTTTTGGAGAGTATGGCCTATCCTATGATGAAAGAAGTCTGTGAATTTTGGGAGGACCACCTTAAAGTATTGCCTGATGGCAGGCTTGCCGTGCCCAACGGCTGGTCGCCCGAGCACGGGCCTCGCGGTGCTGATGGAGTGACTTACGACCAGATGATAGTCTGGGATTTGTTTTATAATACAATCGAGGCCGCCGGTATTCTGGGAGTCGATAAGGAATATAGTAACAAGCTCGTGAAGATGAAAGATAATCTGGTCGGCCCCAAAATAGGTAGATGGGGTCAGCTCCAGGAATGGATGGAAGATATTGATGATCCTAACGACACTCACCGTCACGTATCACATCTTTGGGGATTGCATCCAGGTCGTCAGATTTCGCCGACCAAAACTCCGAAGCTGGCAGATGCCGCCCGTGTCTCATTGACAGCACGTGGTGACGCCGGCACCGGATGGTCGATGGCATGGAAGGTAGCCTTCTGGGCGCGGTTACATGACGGCGATCATGCTCACTATATGCTCCGAGGTCAGCTTGCAGTTCCCGGCAGCCGGGCCAAAGAATTAGCCGCTCGCGGGACAGAATCAAATAATCGCGGGGGCACTCTTCCCAACCTGTTCGATACCCATCCGCCGTTCCAGATAGACGGCAATTTTGGTGCAACAGCAGCCATTTGTGAGATGCTGCTCCAGAGCCACACAGGCGAAATTGAATTGTTGCCGGCACTACCATCAGCCTGGCCGAGAGGCTCGGTCAAGGGTTTGTGTGCCCGTGGCGGCTTTGAGCTCGATATTCAGTGGAAGGACGGAAAACTATCAGGTGCCAATATACGTAGCAAAGCTCGGCAGATATGGAAAGTCCGTTATGGAGATAAGGTTGTGGATGTCAATATGACTGACGGTCAATTCATTTCCTTGGATGGAGCTTTGAACAAAACCATGTAGATATGAGATGAGCTAAATTGTCAAGGGAGATTACAGTGAACAGAAAGAACAATATCGGTCTATTGTTGGTGTTCATCGTTCTATTAACACAAACTTCTATTTGGGCAGCAGGACAAAATCGGCAACAGCATGTTTTCGATCTGGATTGGAAGTTTACATTGGGTGAACACCAGGATGCGCAGGTCCCCGAATTTGATGACAGCAGATGGCGTGACGTGGACTTGCCGCATGATTGGAGCATTGAAGGGCCTTATGACGGGAATGCCTCAACCGGTGGTTCCGGAGGTTATCTTCCAACAGGAGTCGGCTGGTACCGCAAGCATTTTACTGTTGCCGCCTCGGCTCGTGAGGGTCGGGTGTGGATCGAGTTTGACGGTGTTTACGAAAACAGCGAAGTCTGGATTAATGGACATCGCCTTGGCAAGCGACCTTTTGGCTATATCAGCTTTCACTATGACCTGACGCCCCATTTAGTTGATGGTGACAACGTTATTGCAGTACGTGTGGATAATTCAAATCAGCCCAATACACGCTGGTACAGCGGCTCCGGAATTTATCGTCACGTACGTTTGGTCGTTACAAATAAGATTCATATCAGCCATTGGGGAATTTATATCACTACACCTGAAGTGTCAAATAATTCTGCCACAGTGGTTATTAATACAATGATTGAAAAGTACGGTTCGTCACAAGGTAGGATAATGCTTCGTTCGATACTGATTGATCCTAAAGGTAATGAAGTAGCACAGGTAGAAACCAACGAACTTCAAATACCCACAAACAAGATTGAAATCGAGCAGAAAAAGCAAATTGACACGCCAAGCCTCTGGTCAATCGAGACACCAGTTCTTTATACACTTCGAACGGAGATCCTTCAGAACGGGATTCCGATTGATGAGGTAAATACGTCGTTCGGAATACGCAAGATTGAATATGATGTTGATCATGGATTTCTTCTCAACGGTAAGCACGTAAAGATGAATGGTGTGTGCTTGCACCACGACGGCGGTTGTCTCGGAGCGGCTGTACCTGAAAGGCTGTGGCAGAGACGGCTCGGAATACTAAAGACCATGGGCTGCAATGCGATTCGGACTGCTCATAATCCGCCGGCACCGGAATTTCTGGACCTCTGCGACCAGATGGGATTTCTTGTCATGGATGAAGCTTTTGATGAATGGACGATAGGTAAAACGGAGCATGGTTACCATAAATATTTCGATCAATGGGCTGAGCATGACCTGATAGATTTTATCCATCGTGATCGGAACCATCCCTCGGTCGTCATGTGGAGTGTCGGCAACGAAGTCCGCGAGCAGCCTCGGGAAGCGGGGCACGAAGTACTTCGTAAGCTTGCCGAGATTGTTCGCCACGAGGATCCGACACGGCCGTTTACACAAGGCTGCGATAACATCGCCGCAGACGGCGGTTCGACAACTCCGGAGTTCCTGGAACTGCTCGATATTGTTGGTTATAACTATGTCGATCGCTGGCACGAACGCCGGGAATTATACTATAGTATCGACCGGCATGAACATCCGGACTGGAAGATGGTCGGCACAGAGAGCTCTTCGGTAGGGGGAATCCGCGGCGGTTATTCTCTGGGTAGAGATCCTAACGTTATCCGGCCCAACTACAATACACGAATGATTCGGGCCGAGCAGCTTTGGAAATTCGAGGCCATGCACGATTACATCATTGGGGATTTCATGTGGACCGGCATCGATTACCTCGGTGAGTCCTGGTGGCCCGGCAAAAATTCCAGTAGTGGTGTCATTGACCTTTGCGGATTCCCCAAAGACGGTTATTATTTTTATCAGAGCCAATGGACCCAGGAACCGATGATTCATCTGTTTCCACATTGGAACTGGCCCGGATATGAGGGGAAGGTCATTCCTGTGCTCTGCTATAGTAACTGTGACGCAGTCGAATTGTTTCTCGATGACAAATCATATGGTGAAAAACGACTTGAATTCCCCCGGCAGGGCACCTCAGGCGGTTGGAACCGTTATGCCAATCCGAGGATTAATTCGACGACGGCAGATTTGCATCTATCCTGGGATGTTCCCTATGAGCCGGGCGTTTTAAGAGCGATCGGTAAAAAGAACGGCCAAATCGTCTGCACGCAGGAAGTTCGCACGACAGGACAGGCTGCGGCAATTCGGCTGAAGGTTGACCGTGATTCGATTTCCAATACGAGGGACATTGCCCATGTGGAGGTTCAAATCGTCGATACCGATGGAAATATTGTTCCGACGGCCGACGATCTCGTACAGTTTACTATCGAAGGACCAGGACGCATCATTGGTGTGGATAATGGCAATCCCCGGGATCATGAAGCGCACCAGGCGCAGCAGCGACGAGCCTTCAACGGCCTTTGTTTGGCTATCCTGCAGTCGTCAAGTGAGCCTGGGAAGATAAGATTCACTGCACGTTCGGAAGGGCTAAAAGAAACATCGGCGGAAATAACTGTAAAGTAGTAGTATTTGAGACTTTTGGAATGTGAACCTTGCCGTACAACTGGATTATAGAAGAGCCATATTCAGTACTGAATATGGCTGCGGCAATGAATATCTGTAATAGAAATAATAATGCATATTTAGGAGACAATGTAATATGAAAAACATCAAAACGAAAGGATTAATATATATTATGGTGCTTAGCTCATTAGGTTTGCATGACTGTTCCGGACAACAGCAGGAATATCAAATAAAAAGTCCGGATGGAAAGATATCGGCGCTCTTCCAATTATCTGAGGATAATAATATTTTTTACCGAGTTGAATATTCCGGCACGATTGTTCTTCAGCAATCGAAGTTGGGAATTATCCGGGAAGATGAAAATTTTTCGCAGAATATGTCTCTTGATTCCGTCTCGGACGTAGAGAAGGTCAAAAACAATTATGATATGCTTCATGGAAAAAAGCGTCACTGCTCTTACGAAGGTAATAAGCGGATTTTCCATTTAGCAAATGCTTCAGGCAAAAAGATTGACATTATTTTCCAGGTCTCGAATGACGGAGTGGCGTTTCGGTATTATTTCCCGGAAAAATTGGAAGAAATTAAAAAGATAAAAGAAGAAGTCACCTCGTTTAATTTCAAACCGACTACTAAAGCCTGGATTCAGATCGTAACCGAGGCAAAAACCGGATGGAACCATGACCAGCCATCATATGAGCAGTATTACCAGCAGGATATCGAATTAGATAAAATTCCTGACAACGAACCCGGATGGGTATTCCCGGCGTTGTTTAATTATGACAAATATTGGATTCTTGTGACGGAGACCGCCGTAGATAGAAATTACTGCGGCTGCAGGTTGAAACGAGATTCGGTCGGTTATGAGTTTTCAATCGGATTCCCACAGGAAGAGGAAGTTTTTCCGGGCGGGCCATTAAATCCGCAATCGGTTTTGCCCTGGTACAGTCCATGGAGAATCATTACGATCGGGGATGGCTTAAAAACTATCGTGGAATCGACGCTTGGAATGGACCTGGCAAATCCACCAAAACCACAAGATACATCATTTGTAAAACCGGGCAGGGCTTCATGGAGCTGGATTATTTTAAAGGATAATTCAGTAGTATATAATGTGCAGAAGCGTTTTATTGACTTGGCTGCAGATATGTCATGGGAGTATTGTCTGGTTGATGCCGACTGGGATACTAAAATCGGTTATGATAAAATCAAAGAGCTTGCCGAATACGCCGGAACAAAAAATGTCGGACTTCTTTTATGGTATAACTCTGCCGGTGACTGGAACACTGTTCCTTATCATCCAAGAAGCAAGCTGCTTACACATGAAGATCGTGTTAAGGAATTCACATTGCTTAAAGAAATGGGTATAAAAGGTGTAAAGGTGGATTTCTTCGGAGGGGATGGCCAATCTATGATGGCTTATTACCAGGATATTTTTGAAGATGCCGCTCAATTTGGTCTGATGGTGAATTGCCATGGTTGTACCATGCCGAGGTGCTGGCATAGAACATATCCGAACCTGGTGACAATGGAAGCGGTAAGGGGATTTGAATTTGTAACTTTTGAACAGGCTAATGCTGACCTTGAAGCGAACCACTCATGTGTTCTGCCGTTTACACGAAATGTTTTCGATCCGATGGATTTTACACCTGTTTGTTTTGGTGAAATACCCAATATAAGAAGGATTACAACCAACGGTTTTCAGTTGGCGGTATCGGTTATTTTCTTATCGGGTGTACAACACTTTGCGCAAACTCCTGAAAGTATGGCAGGAGTCCCGGATTATATTAAGGACTTCATGAAAGAGATTCCTACTTGTTGGGACGATGCTTGCTTTATAGAGGGTTTTCCCGGAAAGCTCGTTGTCCTTGCACGGAAATCCAAAAATGCATGGTATATTGCCGGTATCAATGGCGAAGATAAAGAAAAAAGCATAAGTCTTGAACTTCCTTTTATCGAAAAGGCTACAACCGGAATGTTAATTACCGATGGTGCAGATAAGCGTTCCTTCAACATGCAAGAGATCACTATGTCTCCAAAGGAAACTCGAGAGATAAAACTAAAGGGAAATGGAGGTTTTGTTATCAAGCTTGAAAATGTGATGTAGAGACTCATATGTCTTTAATTAAGTGCCAGGCATCTGATTGGGTAAAAAATAAAATGCGAAAGGCCGAAGCATGAAACGAGCAGTATGTGTGATTCTTCTTTTGATAAATTTACCATCGTTTGCTCGACATTATGTGGATTTTGATTTTAATTGGCGCTTTAGCAAGGGTAACTTTACCACAGCGATGATGCCAACATTTGATGACTCTAAATGGAAAGTTGTGAATTTACCCCATGACTGGAGTATTCAAGGGCCGTTCAGTGCTGAATACAGCAGCGGCAATGGATACGCTCCTGGTGGTGTAGGATGGTATCGAAAGAATTTCAAGCTGGATAAAACTCATCAAGACGAGCTCGTTGCAATTGAGTTCGACGGAGTATATAACAACTCCGAGGTTTGGATTAATGGTCACTTTATAGGCAGACGACCTTACGGATATTCCAGCTTCCAGTATGATATGACACCTCATCTAAGGTTTGGCTCCGAAGAAAATATCATCGCTGTTCGTGTGGATCATTCCAAATTTGCCGATTCACGATGGTACACTGGCTCCGGTATTTACCGACATGTTCGGCTGCGAATTACTAATAAGCTTAGAATTGGACATTGGGGTACCTATGTCACAACTCCAGAGGTAAACGAGGACTCAGCAATTATCCGTATCGAAACTACAATAAAAAACGATCACGATCAAACCAAGGCCTTCTCTTTATCATCAGATATTGTTACAGCGGATAGTAATATTCTGGTAAATATGACCAAAGAAGGGACGTTGAATGAAAAATCAGAGCAAACTCTTGTACATCAGATTAAAATAGAAAAACCACAGCTTTGGTCTATTAAGAGACCAACTTTATACACACTACAAAGCCACTTAAAACAGGATAATGCTGTTATTGATGAAGTTTCCATACCTTTTGGGATTCGCACCATCCAGTTTGATTCCAACGAAGGTTTTTTACTCAATGGTCGGCAGGTAAAAATCAAAGGTGTTTGTCTGCACCATGATGCAGGATGTGTTGGTGCCGCAGTGCCGGATAAAGTGCTGGAGCGACGATTGCGACTGATAAAAGAGTTAGGAGCCAATGCCATTCGGACCAGTCACAATCCACCTGCACCGGAATTGCTTGATCTTTGTGACCGGTTTGGTTTGCTGGTCAAAGATGAGGCGTTCGATGAGTTTACACCGCCAAAGAACAAATGGATCAGTGGCTGGAATGACGGCGTGCCAAGCCGGTTTGGATATGGCGAAGTTTTTACACAGTGGTCGGTTATCGATATAGAGGACATGGTTCGCAGGGACCGTAATCATCCGTGTATTATTATGTGGAGTATCGGTAATGAGATAGATTATGCCAACGATCCCTTTTCCCATCCGGTTCTGGGTGAAGATTACAAACCAGAGCATCCTTCTGCGGAAAATTTGGTCAAATATGCCAAACCGCTCATCGCGGCTGTGAAAAAATTAGATAAGACTCGTCCGGTTACAGCGGGGCTTGCAAGTATTGAAATATCAAACGCCGTTGGACTTGCACAACTGCTGGACGTGGTCGGATATAACTATCAGGAAGAGTTCTATGAGGCCGACCATAAGCAGTATCCTGAGCGTTTTATTTTCGGTAGTGAAAACAGCGA
>CAZMWN010000145.1:0-8851 GCA_964569935.1 uncultured Pirellulales bacterium | reverse complement strand
TGCTTCGTACTTCGCAGGGTTGTCAAATCGCCCTTTGGAAGAATATTGAGAGGCATCAGAGAAGATGAAATAGCTGCTCTTGCAATGGGTAAAAACGTGAATAAGTACAAGATTATTGTCTTTATCATCGGAGCATTTTTTGCAGGTATCGCCGGGAGTCTTTACGCCCATTATATTACGTTTATAGATCCATCGAGCTTTACAGTAATGGAATCGATAACGATTTTGCTAATGGTTGTTTTCGGCGGTATGGGAAGCCTCGGCGGCTCTTTTGTCGGGGCGGCTGTGCTTGTTATCTTTCCTGAAATGCTGCGATTTCTCGGTATGCCAAGCTCTGTAGCTGCACCGTTGCGACAGATGATATATGGATTGCTGCTTATTGTTCTTATGCTCAAAAGGCCGCAGGGAATCCTGGGAACTTATCGCTGGAGATAGGAATCAATGCCTGATCAAACGAATATTTTATCTATTAAAGCCTTGTGTAAAGAATTTGACGGTGTCAAGGCTGTTGACGATGTCTCTTTTGATTTGAATAAAGGTAGCATTACAGCTTTAATAGGTCCCAATGGAGCAGGTAAGACTACGGTATTCAATTTGATAACAGGATTTCTAAAAGCTGATAAAGGCGACATATATTTCCGGGGAAAGAGAATTACTTCACTAAGCCCATTCCGGATTGCGCGGGGTGGGATTGGCAGGACTTTTCAGAATATCAGACTTTTTCCACAGATGGCAGTAATGGATAATGTCATGCTGGCGCTGAAATACGACAAAGGCGAAAGCTTATGGTCGGCATTTATACAAAGCAAAACTATGAAAGCCGAAGACAGGGAAAATGCCGAACAAGCTAAAGAGTACCTCAAGCTTGTCGGTTTGCTGGAAAAGAGGCATGAATTAGCTGATAATCTATCTCACGGTCAGCGTCGGCTGCTTGCAATAGCAAGGGCGTTAGCTTTGAAGCCGCAGCTTTTGCTTTTAGATGAGCCGACGGCGGGACTGTTTCCAAATATGATCAACGAAATGAAGAAGGTTGTCCGGAAACTTCGAGATTCCGGAAAGACAATTCTGTTTATCGAGCATGATATGAAAACAGTCATGGACATAGCCGATAGGATTATCGTTCTAAATTATGGCAAGAAAATCGCCGAGGGGACACCCGAACAGATACAGCAAGATAAAGCGGTCATCAATGCATACTTAGGCAGGAGAAGACAAATTGCTACTTGAGGTTAAAAATTTGACTGCCAGATATGGCGCTGTCATGGCACTAAAGAATATCTCTTTCAATGTCGGGCAGGGAGAAATCGTAGCTATGATCGGCCCAAATGGTGCCGGTAAATCAACGGCACTTAATGCCGTTAGCGGCGTACTCAAAGCAAAGGATGGGAGTATCGATATCGGCGAGATTTTATTTGAAGAAAAGAGTATTAAGGGACTTCGGACTGATGAGCTGGTTGCAAAAGGGATATCATTGGTTCCGGAAGGCAGGCGGGTCTTTCCTACAATGACAGTATTGGAAAATTTCCAAATGGGGGCATATACACGAAAAGATAAATCGGCGATTGTTCAAGATATTGATATGGTTCTTGAACTTTTTTCCCAACTCAAGGAAAGAATCAAACAGAAAGCAGGCACGCTTTCTACGGGTGAGCAGCAGATGCTGGCTATGGGTCGAGCACTCATGCTCAAACCGAAGCTATTACTTGCCGATGAGCCTTCGCTGGGTTTATCTCCGAACTACCTGGAGCTGATTTTCGATAAACTCATAGAGATCAATAAGAACGGCACAAGCATACTGCTGGTTGAACAGAATGCCTCGGAAGCTTTGGAGATTGCACACAGGGGGTACGTTTTCAGTATCGGCGAAATTGTACTCGAAGATACCGGCAAGAATCTGCTGAATGATGAAAAAGTCAAAAAAGCATTCCTTGGTGGTTAACTATGATAGCTTAATGAGCATCGGACTAACAATCCGCTGCTTAAAAGTCACAAGCTACTTAAAAAGCAGAACTTAGAAATATCCGGAAAGTACACTCAAAAACCAGCTTACAAGTGAGAGCAGAAAAACAGCATAGAGACACGCTTTCAGGTGCTATATAAAACGGAGAATTGACATCTTATCTGACAAGCGGGATGTCATTATAAGATAAGATAAGATATTGAAAGCAAACGCTTTATGTGGAAGCTGTGCGGAAAATATCAGTGCGAGGCATCAGTTCTAAAATAAACTCTTCTTTATATCGAATCTTAGTCTTTCAGCCGCTAGCTGTAATATAGCTGAGCTCGCCATCGAAAAGAAAGTGTACTTCGGCAACTGTGTTGCTTATTTCAAGAGGCTCGTCACACGTTTATTGCAGATGCAGACGCTCTTTGTCGTTTGTGGCCATGCTCACTGACTGTGTGGTTTCAAGCGTTGTATCCTTTGATACCGCTACGTTCCAAGCAATATACTTGTCCTTTTCTTGTTCCCCGAAAGGCACGAGCCATGCTATCGCTCCTTGATAAGGCCGACTCTCAAGCACAGTTGATTGGACTTCCGCAAGTCTTGTGTCCGCCACCTTCGACTCGGGATCTATCTGATAATCATTCACATTGGGAAAAACTACTCCACCAATAAGACCGGATATCTTGATGTTTGACTCATAAGTCTTGTCCCATCGTGCTCGAATAACTTGCGGAACAAATACTTCAACCTCCTTGTAGGATTCAGCCACAATCTTCTCGGTAACGGAAGGATACGTCTGCCTTAGCCATTGAGCTATTGCCACAATGCGAGCAGCCCGCTCTACCTCACCAAAGATAGGGAACTCGTCTGCATAATCGCTATAATGATCTTGAAGGTGCTTGGCAAATTTGCGGGGGGGCATATACTCACTTTCTGCTCTGACATCCATCTGAAAATCTGCGAATACCGCGGCATTCTTTGTCTCTGTCGTGTTGATCTTAACGCTTGTCAATTCAATCCAAACACGACCGTATTCCATTTCCATTTGGTACGATCCCTTCGCATCTATGGAGGGTGACTCTGCCTCCATCTCGACTTGGGTAGCAAAGCTAGGGACCGAAGCGCGAATCGGTTCACCTCGAAAGATGTCAAATCCGGCACTAAGACTCTTGAGCATTCTGTCGCCTTCAAAGAGTATATAGGCCAGATGTGTGTTCCAGAGTTTATTGGAAAGGAAATCTACAGATGTCTCATAAGCTTCGTAGGGCGGCTTGCTGGGATCCACAGGCTGGGCAAACCTTGCAGGGAAGATACGATTCATTGTCACGCCAACCTTCTCACCTGCCATGGTACAGCGAAGGGCTGCGATAAGATCCTCGTAGAAAAATGGAGGTAATCGTCCTTTTCCAGGTCTCCCAATAACGATCAAGCCTTCCTCGGGATCACAGATCGCACCATCAATTATTTCCAACTGAGAGTAGAGTAACCATGCTTCCTGCCATTCTTTATCGGCAGGTACGAACTTCCTACGGATTTCTTTGCGGAAGTGATCCGCATCTCCACCCTCGGGATGTCGCCTCAAGAATGTCTCGTATGCAACTAGGGTTCCCATGTTCTTGGCCCAAAGGTAAGCTCTGGTCCGGTTACTCGGCATTCTCTGTGCAGTTAAAACTGTTCCGCCATAACGGGGAATCGGATCCAAACGGGCTTCAGATTGACTATATTCTGTGGATGGCTCAGTTGGTTTCTCTATTGGAGTGGTTGGAACGCATCCATAGGGCTGATATGACAACAAGATGATAATAGCAACGATAGTCGCAAGACGAGCCATCTTCTCACGAAATATGCCTGATTGACTCATCTAGCTCTTGCCTCCCGAAGCATGAGGACAAAATCAGTAGCTTCAGTGTTCAAGGATGTATGCTCAAATTGCGTTATTTCTCGACGTGGTAGTAGTAAAGGCATCCAGTTCGTCTCGTCTAAGATTGTTCCATTTGCATCCTTGAATCTAGCTCGAACCTGACATTCAGCTGTGTGATTTTGCTTATTGAAGAATCTGGCAAGAACGCGTATTCGGCCACTTGGTAGTCTCTCGGATGAGAGATGCTCACAAGGTATCTGGATCAACAGCGCCTCATTCAAATAAACAAGGTTCTTATAAGTTTCACCTGGCGAGATAAAAGTTTTTCGTCCTCCATATTGTGCGCACCCATATACTCCGACAAGCAGCAAAAAAAGAGAGGCCATGAACATTTTTTTAAAGTAGTACATTGATAGTCTCCTAAATCTATTTGACGCGATCAGCGATAAGCCATTCCTCTTCGTCCCTGTTTCTTGAATTCGTAGTCGTCTTCCCAAACCACTATATCTGTTTCAGCATCGGTCAGACGAAATGAGTAACGATGATAACCTACCATCCTGCCTGTTGAATCAGCCTTACGCATGGAATAAGCATATCCTGTGAGAAAGTAGTCCACGCCAGGCAGGTTTTCTCTTTTTGAGGAAGTGACCTGACCGGCTCGCTTAGCATCCCTCTCAGCATAGATAGCGTCAACTCTGTTCTTGTCCAGAAAGACCAGCTTCCCCTTGGAGTTCTCGATCAAATGCAATCGAATTTTGCTGAGCAAGTTGTACGAGTCAAAGTCCACGGTTAAGGTTCGGTTCTCGATGTTCAGAAATGCAATATTAACCGGTTCTGAGGCGTTTACAACGGCTGGAACCTGCAAAATAGTCGAAGCCATCTTCATAGCCATTGTCCGTAGGTCTACATCGCTGGCTTCGATGTCTGTAATAGTTTCATCATCAATGTCGATTCGACTGGCGGTTCCAACGCAGCCTGTACCCATACAACCGATAACAAATGTTAATAACACCCATTTTAAACAATAACTTATCATAGTAGTTCTCCTTGTTTTATCAGAATTAACCTTCGGTTTTTTCCTCCTTACGAGACGGCGATGGGAAAACTTTCTCTGATATCTTAAACTTTGGCCTTTCAGTTTTTGACGGATTATTTAGCATCTTAGCTACAGCCACTTGAAGGATTCGTCCTGTCATATCATAATTGAAAAGTGTCATCTGATCTTTGAAGGTTCCATATGCCACAAGTCTCTGATGGGCATCGTAGAAGTAAGTAGTCTGTCTGTCCATAGGATCGGTGGTAATCACACGTCCAATGTCGTCGTTATATGCAAACTCCCATTGTCCTTGTGGTGTCCGCTGGATCAACATTCGTCCTTTGTCATCGTATGTGTTTGCTATGAGCATATCAGGTTTCTGCTTTCCTCCATTTGCACTAATTGTTGATAAACGGCCATCGGATCCATAAGCGAACTCAAAAGAACCACTATCCGAGCCGGTTACTGACTTCAATCGGCCGGAGCTATCAAGAGTATATGTCACTAAGTGGCCACTGGTTGATTTAGCACTGGTTAATTGTCCCTTTTCGTTGTAAAGCAAAGTAATTTTCTTGCTGGTATTACTACGAATCTCCTTCAATTGATCGCCATTGAACACGTACTCAACACGGTCGACCTCAGAATTTCCCATCCATTTAATACGTCCATCTTTATCAAAGGCAACCTCGAAGCCATGAGCGAACGTAGCGCGGTAACCACCGTCACTGTGGGCCACCAGATCAGGCTGGAGTGAGGATGAAACCTTCTGATACATGGCAACGACCGCTTCTTCGTCCGATTGCGACATAGGAGAGTCGGCCTTCATCAAACAGTACGGAAGCTTGGCACCGGCTTGCCTATCAATCAGAACAAGTTTCAAGGCAACCATGTTCTTGCCATCTTTTGCTTCAACACGCTGGTCAAACTTTAACAAGAACGGTAGAATTGACCAGCCTGGGCCCAAAGCAGAGACTTCCTTGTTTGCCGAGTCATAGCACCTCGCCAGGCGGGGCGTGATGTTTACACCGCTTGCCGCTGTGATGTCTGTGTGGATCAAGTGAAAGTAACCGGCGGGCACTTGGAACATCCCAGCAGTACGAGGTGTCTTGACAGCGGTGTATTGCGTACCTTCGTGCTCAAAAGTACCACCAGTTTTACCTTTCACAGCAGCTACTGCTTTTTCTTCCATAGCACTTATAATGCCATTCTGGTCGACGACAATAAGTAATTCAGGTTCAAGAAGAATCCCCCCCAACTGACCACTTTTAAAGTCCATCAAAGCAGGTCTCCAAGTGTTGCCCAGAAACTCCCGAAAATGCATCCGATAGGGTTGCATATCAATTGTGGGTCCGATACCACCAGGCGCAATACTGATATCTATGGGATCAATCATCAAATCGCCCATTGTGTCCGTGAACCGACTCCACGTCGGTGTCAGATGTTCCATAGCAGCTCCGATAGGTGAGGAGTCTGCGAGAGTTTTGATTCCTGTGTCGACAATAACCTGGACAGTAGCACCCAGGATAACATGTAATAATTTGTTATTAATGAGGTCATTATTGAAAATATCATCCAAGCTTACTTTCCCAGAAGATCTAAGGGAAGAATTCCATCCTTGATTCCAAAGGAGGCATGGAGGAACTGAATAGGATAGTGCTCCGCCACAAATTAAAAAGTGTTGAGATCCTGATCGTAGTTTGCTTAACATTGTAAAAGCAACGGCGGCATTCAGTTCATGATTATCGTGGACAACCAAATACACTTCTCCGGTCTGCGGAAGCCACAGAATTAAGAATGAGGGACGCATGGTTGTCTTGCAGATTCGGGATAACTCATCGGTCAATGGCATCAATCCTTCAGGGTCATCCAGTCCTTTTGAGGTAGCCCGAATTGCAAAAAGAGAGGCATTTGAGTTTTCGGTTTTCATTGCTCGCTTGTAGCCAAGCTCCGATTCCAAGCGGGTAATCAGTTTTCCTGCACACTTGTCCCAGTATTCCCAGTCATTTACGACTGGCTCGGTTAGCTTCGCATCAGGCGATGTATCCAGTTCAATTATTACAACATTGAGAATATGCTGTGTTTCCGCAGACTGTGATTCTGCTGCATATGAGCACGAGCAAAACGCTATTAGTAGAATCGCTGTTACAGAAAGAGTCTTTATATTCATTACACGCCTCCTCTCACTATTTTATTATGCCATTTGTATTTTTCAATGCACATACATTCATTTGTCTTTTTTCTTTTTCTTATCAATTGGAACGTATTTAGCTGCAAAACGTACTTCTTCAAAATTAGCTGTTCCCGGTGTTGGAGGAACCATGCACTTGCCACCTTTGACAACGTGGGGGCCCCATTGACAAAGGTTGTTGCAGCCAGTGTGGTCCAGAGACGTTTTGATCCCGCGCTCCTCATAGAGTCTGATCAAGTCTCGTAGCTCCATGTCTTTGAGAAAGCCATCTGCGTGGTATTGCTCCATTAACTCTTTTGTAGGTGTGCAACAACATGTTCCACCGAGGATAAAAGGCATTGTTCCCGGAGTATGACCAATCGTATCAAAGCAATATACAGGATTTGGTGGAGTCACCGGTTTTGCCTCGAAGCGTTTACCCTGGTCACAACCACTTAGAGCAATGACCCATGCTGTAACGATTACGCTTATGGCAAGTAGAAGCATCCACCGAAAACTACAGTAAAAGCTAAGATGTCTATTCATAATGGTTTGAAGTCCTTTCTTTATTTTTCGAGCACTTCGTTAATATTTTTGAGCTCCATACCGTATATATTTTGACTATTTTGTCTGATTCGGAAATAGAATAGGTTGTTGCAGTCTGGTTGGATGGGAACGTCGAACCACACTTGGTTATAGCGGTCTAAAAGGTTACCCTTTTTATCGTAGCATTTCAACATAACATTATGTGTACCAGGTGGTACATCTACAGTAATTATTGAGTATTTGCGGGGCAATGTGTACCAACACCTTAAATCGACTTCCTCTTTAATCCGGACACCTGAAAAAGCTTCGAGAACGGCTTTACCAATGACTCTACCAAAGCGCGCCGTGTCTGCTTCACCCCATTGTTGGCTTTTTGCTTGTACCAGAAGGTCTGTAATCTCGACTGCGTTACCAAGCAGTTTATCTTCCAAAAAGACCTCAACTTTCACTACTGGGCATTTGCCGCAAGTAATCGTCTTACCAGATAGCCCGCCAGCTATGAAGAATGGCCCTTCTCCCACGCCAATAACAGCGATGAAGTTGTTGGTCAGATTAGTAGATTTTAGATATTGATTATCAAGGCTACTTTTTCGTGCTATGTCAAGTGTTGCTTGTGCATTGTCGTGCTCACCAAGTTGTTCATAGCACAAGGCCGCCATAAAGTAAGAGATCAAAAAATCCTCCTTGTGCTCCTGTTTATCAGTACGCGTCTCGGCATCACAGGCAAGTGAATGGCGATATGCAGCAAGTGCCCCTGAATAGTCACCGAGCCGATAGCGACATAGTCCCCTCAAGAAATACGCCGTGGCTCGCTCATATGGTTCACCTTTGTACGTTTTCGCACGTTCATCCAGTACTACAGCAACTGTTTCGCGTCCCTTGTCGCCTGTAATCTGTTCCATGACGCTACAAGCATTAGCAAACCTAGCGTCTGAATCCAAGTAATCCCCCAAATCGAAGAATAGTAACCCGCGCATTAGCTCATTCAAAGCATAATTTATATCACTATCTGGAACTACTGGTTTATGATATTCGAGAATAGAAGCGTTAGAGTCAATGTTTAACGGCTTGATTTGATCCACCGCACAACCGCTAAGGAAAAAGCAACATATTAATGCAAATAAAAAGATACATAATAACTGTCGTACAACTGTCTGATTCATGTCATGGCCTCCCTAGAAAATCCGCGTTTCTTAATTCACTATCCCAACCGCAAAAAGAGGCATTAGTTAGGATATTCAGAGCACTTAATTCTACGGGATTTTTCTGCTATAAACAATTGTGGGAACTACGTAT
>CAZMWN010000144.1:0-8876 GCA_964569935.1 uncultured Pirellulales bacterium | reverse complement strand
TCAGGATCAATAACAGCTACAGGAGGTTGAGGCCAGGCAAAAGCTTTTTCGTTGACGCAACAAATGCAGGCTAAAAGAAATATTGTGATTAGGATGTATCTGTTCATTTCCGGCCTCCTTGATTTTCTGTACCTTTATATTCTTTAAATAGTTGCGATGCCGATGATTTGCTTAACTCTCTTTGTCTTATCATCTCTTTGTAATCATCCAGCCACCGCAGAGCAGCCCCGGCCGGAGGGCAATCGGGATATTTCGCTACGAGTCGCTCATAAGCGTCTTTTATCAATAGATTTGCATCCGACTCTGGAATAGCATCTGCTCTTTTAAGGTCTTTATAGATGCGCCCTGTCATATACTGGCAGTGAAAGGCAGCTTGGTAATCCGGCCAATTATTAACTACAGCCTGATAGCACTCTATCGCCTGTTGATTTTGGTTGAGAATACGATGGCATTCAGCAACCATATGATAAGATTGAGCTGTCGTAGAAGATGACGGCAGTTCGTTGATGATTTTTTCCCATATACCCTGAGCTTTTGTGAAATAGTCTTTGGCCTTTTCGTTAAGAACCGGTCTAATATCCGGTGGTTTTCTGTTGTTTGGATCTGGTTTAGGATTGGATTTTCTGCGCTCGGTGAGGGCCTGAACCCAGCTTTGCTCGCCGATAAGGAAAATAGCTTTGGGTAGATCGGGATCGTCCTTGTATTCGGCTATTAAGTTATCAATCGCTTTATTAGCTTTATCATCATTGCCTTGGGCAATATCCAGACTTGCCTTCCCTGCCTTGGCCCATAGTAATTGCTTATCCTCAGGCCAGTGCTCGAAGACATATTGATTTAGCTCATCAGCCTTGTTGTAATTTCCCGCTGTGCAGTAGGTATCACCAATCTGGCTGACTGATGTCGCCAAAGCTGGCTGATTGGAGAAATCGCTAATAAGCTTGTTATAAGCTGCTTCGGCTGCCGGCTCATTGCCATCCCGAATGTGATATTTGACCATCTCAACCTGAGACCACATCGTGTACTTATCATCTTTGGAGAAATTCTCTGCGGCGTATTGGTACAGTTTGACAGCCTTGTTATGTTTTTTTAATTGTCGATAACACTGACCAAGGTCATAAGCTGCTTTGGCTATGCCATCGTGGTCGGTGAAGTCAGTGAGGAGTTTATCGATTGATTCATGGGCCTTTTGCTCATCTTTTAAGTTGATATAGCAATTGGCTAAGCCTTTTCTCGCTTCCAGGGCCTGCTTGGCCTTGGGCCATTTATCCAAAAAGTATTGATATAATCGAGCGGACTTGTCGTATCTTTTCGCTTTATTATACACACCTGTGAGCTGATAAATCTCTTTTGGTAGGGTTGGCTCCTCGGTGAAATCGTTTAGTATTTTATCAACGGCGGCATCGGCAGCGTCAAAATTCCTGTCTTTAATGTAACAATGTACCTGTGATAATGATGCGTACATGCTGGAAGGAAACTTCTCGATAAGATATTTATCGAGCTTCGTGGCCTTGTCTTCTTGTGTATTCTGGCTAAACTGCCTTGCTATTTGGTGGATCTGTTGTGGTAGCGTGGGCTGATTGGAAAACTTGTTTATCAACTCATCAGTGGTGGCATCAACAGCGTCATTGCCGTTTCTAATGTAAGATTTGATTACTTCCACCTGCGACCACATCGCATACGTATCAGAAGTGTCTTTATCGGCATTGAGCTTATAAAGCTTAATAGCCTTATCTTCTTTTCCTGCTTGGCTATACTGCTTAGCAATATGATAAATCTCTTTAGGCAGGGTCGGCTGACTGGAGAATTCGGTCAGAAGCTTCTCATAAGCTGCATCGGCAGCAATATCATTGCCATCCTTAATGTGAGATTGAACAATCTCCACCTGTGACCACATCGCATACTTGTTATCGGAGAAGTTAGCTACGTTGTACTGATGAAGCTCTATTGCCTTTTCCTTATTTCTCGCTGTGTTAAATCCCCTCGCAATCTTCCATATCGCCTCTACTACGCCTTCATGCTCTGAAAAATCCGTAATTAGCTGCTGACAAGCTGCCTCCGCCTGCGTCTGTCTGTTCGTGGCAATATAGATTAATACAAGCTTTTTTTGTGCATCCAGAGCCTTTTCACTGCCGGGATTTCCCTCCAGGACCTGCTTATAAAGGCTTTCGGCCTGTTCGTATTGGCCATCGTTCATTAAGGCTTGTGCCTGCTCAGACTTATCTGCTTGAGCGGCGGGATGTTCCGCAGCCGCTATGAAAATCAGCAGAGCAATTAGAGGAATGAGAGATTTGATTTTGCGCATTTTGAGAACCTCCTGTCAAATTAATTAAAAATAAATACAACCTACCGTTTTGTATTTTTTAGATGACCCGCCTTACTCAAGATGCATTCTCGCTGGTTTATAGTAAAGGCGTTTCTAATGACTGAGAACTTGATTGTTTTTTCAGGAAAAGAGTAAATTTTTTTCAACTAAATTCTCCTGAGGGACATATCTCATACATCGACATATGGATGAATAGCGAGATTTATGCTTATATCTTGTTAAGAGTTTATTTGGGATAGGAAGTGTCGATGCAAGCCACTTCTTTAAAGTAAGTAGGATTTTCGGCTACATGGATAAACAATAGATGCCATTGATATTTCTGTATTTTTACCTTATGAAATGCGATTTGAGGTGGGTTTTTTGCGATTTTCTCTTTCTGGCTCCAAAATATATTTGAAATTTTGTCCCTAATGAGTATAATTCGAGTGTCGTTGGGAAGTATTTAATATCGCGAGTTGTATAGCGAGAAGTTTTCAGTTATCCCGCACCTGACTGAAAATTGGCTCAGTAGAAGCGTTGTAACTATTTCAATGCGCTGGAGATGCTTTTTAAAAATGGAGGTAATACAAAATGAAAACTTCCGCAAAAACGAGTATTTGGTTTGTGGCCTTACTCACTTTGGCTCTTCTGACTTTATTGTCTCTCCCCTCGTGCTCAAAAAAACAACCTGAAATGAAAGAGATAAAGATAGGTTGGATTGGACCGCTTACGGGCGATCTGGGCTACTATGGGCAGATGATAAAAAAAGCTACTGATCTGGCTGTTGAGGAGATAAATGCTGAAGGTGGGATCAATGGAGCCAACTTGGAGATTATCTACCATGATGACACCTTGGACCCTAAGAAGGGAGTAAGTGCGTTTCTCAAGCTGGTTACCACTAATAATGTTCCACTTGTCGTTCAGGCAGCTGGCTCATCGGTGATGCTCGCTGAAGCTCCATTGGCGGAAAAGCACAAAGTCGTCCTTATTTCACCAACTTGTTCAAATCCTGATATCACCTTCGCCGGAGATTATGTTTTCCGAACGTGGCCCTCAGACACATACCAAGGGATAAGTCTGGCGAGATTTGCAGTTAATACACTAAAGAAGCAGAGGGTAGCGTTACTTTTTATGAATAACGACTATGGTACTGGGGTGAAGGATGAGTTCAGTAAGGAATTCAAAAGCCTTGGGGGAGATGTTGTCATTTCGGAGGCTTTTGAAGAGGGGGCGACTGATTTCAGGGGTCAACTGGTTAAGGTTAAGGCTGCTAAGCCTGACATGATCTTTTTGGCATCTCATTATAGAGAGGGGGCACTCGTGCTACGACAAGCCAAAGAGTTTGGTTTGGAAGCTATGATACTCGCCAGTGATGCATGTTACGCTCCAGAGTTCTTGGAACTGGCGAAGGGAGCCGCAGAAGGCAGTTTGGTTGCTAACCTTTATTGGGATTCAGACAGTGACGAGCCCAGAATTAGTCACTTCGTTACCAAATTCCGAAAGAAATATGGTCAGGCCCCAGAGGTTTATGCAGCTGCGGGCTATGACTGTATTAAAATAGTCACGCAGGCTCTGAGGGAGGGTGGCACTAAGCCACAGGACATAAAGCAGGCGCTCTACCAAATAGAAGGATATGAAGGAGTCACAGGTGAAATTACCATTGACAAGCATGGAGACGTATCGAAGCAATATGACATATTCATCGTAAAGAATGGAGAATTTAGGCCATATGAAGGAGATATTTGAATGCGAAGCCAATTCTTGGAAATCCAGTGAATTTTGCGAGAAAACTTACCAAGATATAATTACCACAGCCAAGACTACCTATGATTCGTTGGCTGAGGTCTACGATCATTTCTACCCCCCAATACAACTCGACACCAATCCCCTACTAAGCATGTTGCACAATCTCCTCCGGTCTCAAAATGTTGATATGCTTTTGGATTGTGCATGTGGTACAGGCAGAGAGTTGATTCCATTGGCCCAGACCGGATGCTACAATCATGTTGTTGGGACCGATCTCAGTGCTGGTATGTTGAAAAGAGCAAGTGATAAGGCTAAGGAAAGCGGTATTCGATGGATACAGAGCGAGTGGTTGGAGCTTCCAGAGAAAGTAGGAGCCGGTCCATTCGATGCTATCATCTGCCTTGGCAATCCATTTGCTCACATTCCTTGTTGGGCTTATGGCCGCGTCCTTTCAGCTATGAGCAGTGTTCTACAGCCTGGGGGTATTTTGGTTCTCAACCGTAGAAATTGGGAAGCTGAACTTGGAGAAACAGCCTTCAAGCGTCTTCCGCCCAAGACTACGGTATATGCGCCAGTTCCTCGGCTCTCTTTTTTAAACTTGGAGAGTGAAGGTCATTCGGAACGGATGGCATATTTTTCGTATCATCATCATACGCTGTCTGGCAGGTTACAGTTGTTGCATTTAACTGAGGTGAATTCTGATGGTAGCTTTTCTGAACGGACGTTTAGTTTCAGATGTTTCCGAGTCAGGATAGATGCCCTAACTCAGGCGATTGTGGATGTTGGCTTGAGGCAGGACTTCCAGATCGGGCAGCAATTTGAGGGCATTGATTTTGATTCTTATGCAGAGGAAGAGTTTATTTGTCTCCGTTCATTGGTGTAGATACGTTATTTTGCCGTAGACTAAAAGGTATTCCGTAACCGTACTACTAAAGGTATTTTTGCTGTTGGTTAAGGATAAGTATAGTGCTGAGCCAATTAAATCCAGATCCTTTGGGTTCACTTGTTGCGCAGATCTTAATTAGCTTCTCCAAATTAGTCTGGAGGATATTGCCAAAGAAGAGAGCCAAGTACTATCTGCGCCTTGGTGGAACTGTAGGTCATGTTCGGGTTGGTCAATACCTTGATGAATTGAATGACCAACTTGAACACGCAAGATCATCGTGTTCTTGCAATGAAAAAAAATACTGTCAACATTGTTCTGTTTTTCTTACATGCTTTGTTAAACCTACTTGGTTCTGGGAAGTACAACAGGGAAGTTTGGTACCACGTCGCGATAGATTTAGAATACTCCAAAGCTACCAAAATGCCTACCATAACAAGAAGGTGGGTCGAATCGTACGATTCGTCATACTAAGTAAGCGCAAAGCCAGACGCCTCATGAGGCAGCAAGCAAGATGGAAGAAGGCTACAGGTAAAGACATCATTGAAGAATTTGCGGATCGTAAAAATGGAGCAAATACTTTTGAGTGCTACTGGTGCTGTGAAAACACAATTAGGAAAGCATTGCGGGGATCACCGCCTGCACGTAAGATGTACCTTTTTGAGGACTTCGGAATTTTTGGTATAAAATGCGTTGTAATATACGTGTTCGCCACAAATACTTTGGCTACGGCGCGTGAAGGGACTATGCTTATGAATATGGCGAGAGATTTGATTAGGTATTTGGAGAAGGAGTTGAATGAGAAATCCGAATGCAAAGTGGTGTTCGAGACTTTCGATGATATGTATGGTGCCTGCGTTCGAGGCAGTTTGTTAATGAAGGTTGCCGATAAGGTTAAGGAGATTTTAGGATGCGTCAGAAGTCAAACCGAAGAAACCGACAGAAGTTAAAACGGCACGTCAATTTGATAAAACGGCCTGTAGATCTTGCGGATAAAGAGCAGCTCAAAGCTGATTGTATGGAACATCACAAAGCGAGCTAAGAACTGTAAGATAGTAGAGTCGATCTATGCATGAAAAGTTGCCTAACAACGTTATTTATAAGCCCCCCGGTGAAGGGATGAATCTCAGATTATCTCGGTTCTGTCACTTTCTGAGTGACGATTGTACGACTGTTGCCATAAACACGCTGTTCCGATCAGTTGTCGAGTTAGATAAAGTTGCGGTTGCTGCTTTGAAAGGCTTAAAACTGAAGAGCCTGCCCCATGAAGATATTAGCGTTTTGAAAGATGCACATATTCTTGTTGGTAGCAACATAGATGAATTGAGTTTGTTTCATGACTGGATACATCGAGTTAGGAGAGATATGCAAAGCATTTGTGCAACCATAGTAGTGTCTAACCGATGTAATCTAAAATGCGCCTACTGTTTTGAGAAGGGCTATGTACAAAACACATCTATCGATTTGAATGAACAGATAGTACAAGATATTGCCAACTGGCTTAATGCCTTGGCCCGAAATCATGATTCACACGACCTAACGGTCCATTATTACGGTGGGGAGCCGACACTTCGGCCTGATTTGATCTACCTTCTTTGGGAGCAGCTTAAATCCTTGTCATGTGAATTGGGTCTCAAAGTGAAGCACAAGCTGTATACGAACGGAACTCTCATTCCAGACGTGCTATTGAGCTTGATGAAAGGGGAAGAGCGGTGGGGCCTTCAGGTTACCCTGGATGGCCCGCCGGATGTTCATGACCGGAGACGTAGTTTTAAGAATGGTGCGGGCACGTTTGGAGTGATTATTCACAATCTCAAGCGAGTTTTTAAGGAAACACTTGCACAGGTTACAGTGCTTGTAAATTTTGACAATCAAAATTACAAAGCCATTCCCGAGTTGCTGGATATCCTGGGCACTGAGGGGATCGCGGACCATGTAGAACTTGCCTTTAATCCTGTTTTTCAGACTCCATTTAACCAAGCTCATTGTTCCCGATATACGTTAGTAGATGATGATACTTACCAAGTGTGGAGGTGGCTTAACCAGACTGCCACTCAAAAAGGATTGAAGTGTGATTCTACGAGGATTTTTAACAAAGGGCCATGTTCCTTTCATAGGAAAGGCAATCTGTTTTTCGATCCCCAAGGCAGCATTTACAAATGCATCGGAGTTGTGGGTGTGGATGAGCTATGCGTCGGCAGTGTTAGAGAGGAACCCTCGAAGGTGATTGAACGAATTGAGGAGCAGATGTCGATTTTACCTTGGGATAATCCGGAATGTCTTGACTGTCCATATCTACCATTATGTCTCGGAGGATGTAGATTTCATTCTTATGTCGATTCGGGAGATTTCCACCGGCCCTTCTGCCACAAGAAGCTGATCGAGAATGTTGATATGCGTTCAGTCTTTGAAATGGCTACGAATGAAAGGATGTAATGATGGCCCCACAGGTACTAATAAATGGTGCAATAGCAGGTGCCATATACGGTATCGTGGCTTTAGGATTCAGTATGATCTATCGCACAGTGAAGTTTTTTCATTTTGCACATGGGGTAGTGTATGCCGCAGGGGCGTATGTAGCATATAGCGTATTGCGTACAGCGTATAGTCCTTCGACAAGCTCAGGACAGGTCGGACTATTAGAGTTGGGGATAGCTGTTCTGGCTGGAGTCATTGGTGCGGGGATAATTGGGGTACTGATTGACAGGATTATATATCGGCCGTTAAGGAAGCGCAAGGCGCCGAATTTAGTTTTTCTCCTGGCGTCGTTTGGCGTATTTATCTTTATTCAGAATCTTCTGCAATTGATTTTCGGGGCACAGATACTGACTATAAGAACCGGGCCGGTTAAAGAGGGACATCATATCTTCGGGGCGGTGATTACTAATATACAAATCCTGATATTGGCTGTTAGTTGTTTGTTGTTCGTCTGCCTTTGGCTGTTTATCAAGAAGACAAGACTCGGCAAGGCGATGCGAGCGGTAGCGGACGACCCTCTCGCAGCAAGCGTTGTCGGAATCAATCCTGAGAGGATTATATTAGCTGCGTTTGCTATCGGGTCAGCTTTGGCCGGAGTGGCGGGGATACTCGTGTCTTATGAAACGAATATCGAGCCGACGATGGGAATGAATGCTATATTAAAAGGTATTATCGCCTCAATCATTGGCGGGATCGGCAGTATTCCCGGAGCGTTGTTTGGCGGACTATTCCTCGGTTTGGCCGAGAACCTCGGTATATGGAAAATATCCGCTGGATGGAAAGACTGTATCGCCTTTGTGATTTTAATTGTGTTTTTACTGCTTCGGCCGGGTGGAATTATGGGCGTAAAGTCGCAAGGAGAGAGACTGTGAAAGAACAGAAGACAGAAGGCAGAGGACAGATTTGTTAAGGGATTAATTAACTCTGGATTCCTGTTTTCACAGGAATGACAACGACGTTTAAGATTGTCACGCTCTGATAAACGACATCAGGGTTCGCAATGACTTTGGAACGGGCTATAATAGATGGAATACTTTCTTCATATATTGGTTATAACCGGCATTTATGTGATACTGACACTTAGTCTGAATCTTGTTGTCGGATATACCGGCTTAGCCGCTCTCGGCCATGCTGCGTTTTCCTGCGTCGGGGCTTATGTCTCTTCCCTTCTTGCTTTGAAATACGGAATTTCGCCCTGGATAGGTCTGTTGCTCGGAGCTTGTGCCGCCTCGATTATAAGTTGTATCATAGCAATTCCATCATTGCGGCTCAAAGGCGATTACCTGGCTTTAGCCACGTTTGGTTTTGGTGTCATTGTCTATTCGGTCGCCAAGAACTGGGTGGCGGTGACACGTGGACCGATGGGCCTGCCGGGGATTCCAGGATTTTCTGTCTTTGGTTATGAACTCTCGCAGGTGTGGACGTATTTACTTTTGGTTGCATTCTTTGTCTTTCTGACATGCTTCG
>CAZMWN010000143.1:2855-8954 GCA_964569935.1 uncultured Pirellulales bacterium | reverse complement strand
CGACATTCTCTCTAAATCAGGCAATCCAGCAACAGCGTCATCCGGCCTGAGAATATTGGCTTTTACGAAGACATAGAGATTGGACGAACGGTCCGTATTGCTTGTGTTTCTAAAGAGCCCGCCCAATAAAGGTATATCACCGAGTATCGGTACTTTTGAGCCGCCTTTGGTTTGGTTTAATTTTATCAGACCACCGAGAATGATTGTTTGACCGTCCGGGACGGTAACTGTCGTATCAACTACGCTTTCGATGGTATCAGGCGGAGAGTCGAAACCCTTTGTTTTCTCATCAAAGTCGGAACGCATCATGTTTACCTTAAGCAAAAGTAAGTCACCTTCACTGATATTAGGTGTTATAGTTAGCTCTATCCCTGCTTCATACTCACGGTAGTCCGTAGTTGTTCTTTGGGTACCTTCTTCCGGGATGATGACCTGCTCTATTTTAACATTTGTTTTATCAGTCGTACTGATTGTGCCGGGTTGCCCGTCATTAACCAAAATCTTGGGCTTTGCCAGAACCCGGCCGTAGCTTTTAGTGTGCATGGCTTTGAGTAAAGCTTGGATATGCCGGTCACTGTAAAATCCTTGTCCTATTTGTCCTTCTTCCGTGGAGGTATATGTTGTTTCGATGACTCGGCCCTCAGCGAATGGTTCCAGGATGGCATCGAGATATTCCATATTTCCGCCAGCTACCATTCTTGGGAATTTGCCTACTAAGTCCAAATCGAGGTCAAAGAGGTCAATTCTGCTTACTTCGACGAGGGTTACATCGATAAGGACCTGTGGTCTTCTTTTATCAAGTGTTTTAATAAGGTTGCTGATCCATTCCTGATTTTTTTTGTTTGCATACACAATCAATGAAAAAGTGTTCGGATCGTCAACGATGGTGATTTGCTCATCCAGTCTTCGTCTTTTCACAATTTCAATTTTGTCGTCTTCAGCTTGTTGGCTTTCGATAGTCTCTTCAATAAGTTGCGTCAGAAGGTCTCTCAAATGTGCCGGAGACGAGTTTTCGAGTGGATAAATTTTGTATGGAATCTCATCCTCGGGTCGTTGTTGATCGACATGACGTATGATTGATTCTATCCGTTCGTGCTGCTCGTCTGTAGCATTAACTAAAAGTGAATTTGTCGGCTCAATAACAATAACCTGTGGTTCTCCTGCAAGAGTTTCGGTTGTATCTTCCATTTGAATGCCAGTTGCGGTGAGCCTTGGTGTTTGAGGTCTGGGAGTCTGTGTAGCTGTTGAAGGAGGCTTGATGTCACCGGTTCTTCTCGAAGACGTCGTAGATTCTGATCTGGTACCGATAATGCCGAACTCTTCCAATTTTTTCTTTACCTCTTCGGCATCAAGATATTCGATTTTATAAGGTTTCAGAGTTCGCAAATCCTGCTGTGCCACATCAAGGGTATCTATCAATTCCTCAACATCATCTAATTGCTCCACCAGCCCTATCATCAGGATACGATTGGTTCTTTCATCGGCATCCAAATAAACGGTAGGAGTGACCGATTCGGTTTGTTGAGCGGTGGTGGTACCTCTGCCTCTGGCCCTGGCGGCCGCCTGTTCTCTTTGCATTCGTTGCGTATATGCACGAACTCGGGCATTAAAAGCAGCTTGTGATTCATTTGGTAATTTTTGAGGCCGCGGCGTTGTGGTCGTTTCTTCTGTTGCGGCGATGGTAATAGATACAGTGCCTAACTCCTCGGCAAGAGTCTGGAGTTTCGGTGCTAAAGTCTGTGCCATTGTGTAACGTAACTGCCTGAACCTGAACTTTCTCGGCTCTCCCGGTCTATCCACAATGTCCAGCAGTGCCTTTATACGCGGCATACGGTGTGCGTATGCTGTTACAATAAGTGTTTTCGTTTCAGCCAATGGTGTGATATTTGTCGTTAAATTCATACGAGTTAAAAGATTTTCCGCATTTGTTGTATCAATGTGCTTTAACTCGAAAATACTCATAACGACTACATCGCCGGCCAAGATCTCGGGCTTATCTGCTCTAACCAGGGCAGGGTCAATATCTAATGCTTTGTCCTTTGGAACTATAGTGACAAGATTACCCATGCCACGAGTCATCACAAAGCCTTTGAACTTCAGCACAGATTCAAGCAAATGATACAGATCTCTTACTGTTATAGGGCCCTGGAGCTTGCCATTAGGATTGAATGTAACATCGTGGTTGGCTAAATCCGACTCATTGTACATAAAATCCAGTCGAAGGTACGGACCTACCAAACCTAAAAATTCAACCATTGAAAGTTTTTCCGGTAAAGTTAGCTTAATTATATCATCCGCATTTGGAATGGGAACCGAGTCGGATAGCTGGGCATCAGCAGGCATCTGTGATTCTGTTTGCTGCGGTGTTGTTTGCTGAGTTAAATTTAGCTTAGCAGCCATTTGTTCTGCCATTTTTTGTTCCAATGCTTTTTGTTCTGCAACTGTTTGTTCGGTCACCTTTATCTGTGGTGTTTTTTGGTCAGTTACTTTTTGCCCCAGCAGGGCAGCAACTGTGTTTTGCTCGATCCTTGCTGTATTCGCTATGAAACTTGATCCTTGTTTGTTAGGCTGTTCAGTGTTCTGCAGTTGTCTAACCGTAGTTACAATTTTATCCATTATGCTTGTCGGTGCAATAACAACTAAGGCATCATTGTGGAAATCAATAATAGCTCTGGTGCCGGTCTGTTTGGCAGGAGGGGTAGTAAAGCTGCCGATCGATATATTTCCAACCTTTGCTGCGATTTGCTCATTGGATGGAAGTTTCTTGGCTTCTGTTGCGGGAAAGATATCTTGTATGGCAAATTGTCCCACTTCATCAATAAGATTGATAATGGCCTTTGCTTTGGCCAGCTCCCGGGGCTGAGCCGTCACTAAAAGCGCAGACGAACCGGGAATATGCGAAACTGTACTAATCCCGATATCATCAAGAAACTTTTTGCCTTGTTCGGGAGCAATATTTCTCAAGCTAATAAATTCATATGGTACAAGTTCATAATTATCTTGTTCTGCGGCTGTAAGGTAGCTGCTGCATAGCAATACAGTAATTGCTAATACAAGAACTTGACTTTTCCGTCTCCAATAAAATTGCTGTTTTACCATCACATTCACCCCTCAATATTGACCGGGCCCGGTCAAATCAAAAATGGTTAGGTTGTATAATTGTGCAAAATTGAGCAAATACTTTGGACTATTATTTGAGGAAGTATGAGTATATTTTTGCTCAAATAAAATAGCACAGTTTTTTGCAGGGCTTCTCATAAGAATTTATTTAATTTTTGCACAAGATTTTAGTTTGCAAAGCACCTCAAATGTAAAAATTGTATAATAGCTTTCGAGCCTGCCAAGCACCGCTATTAATAAAGCTATTAAAAACGCGTTTTTTATAGGAAGTTCTTTCATAAATATCTACTGAGTTCCGCTACGCTGGCTTTCTGGAATCAGCTATCTAATCAGACATAAAAAAAGGCTAAAAGTTCCCCATTTTCGGGCAAAAAATAGCTAATTTTAAAATAAAAAATACGGTATGCTTTGGTTTTTAGTATTAAGTTGTGTATTTGAAATTATCGGCCGGTAAATCATTTGGACGGACGAATTTTTGTTGAGTTGTGTTTTAGGTTTGTTGGGGTCCCCAAAGGCTTTTCGCCTTTTGGGGACCTCGCAACAAATATGGGGGGCAGGTAAATTATCTTTCCTTTATTCCGCACATGCTGAGATTTGACTTATAACAGTTCTTTAATCGTGTAAAAAACAATAGAACAAGTCTTCTCTGCAGATGCGTTGTTTACTAATTTTTATATAAGTTAGTTCTTAAAATAGCTCGTTTCTGTTCTGTATTATTGATCTCCAGAAGGTGTTTGGTTTGGTTCCCATCCATAGTTTTTCAATTTTTCTCCTAAGTCTTCGAGTTTTTTTGCCTCCCCAGGACTGACATAAGAAGCCTTGAAATTGGAAATAAGTTTCTCAATTTGCATGGCTCTTTCTTTTTCATTGAGTTCGGAATCAGTCGTGTCAGAATTAGGATTTCTTTGTATTTCTTTTAGATTTTTGTAGAGTTCCTCCAGTTTCTCGTCTCTTTCAGCGATTTGCGGTACTTGTGGAATTTTACCTGGTACTCTTTTAGCTAAGTTACGATCTCTGGAGGGGGATTGTTGTACGCTGGATTTGGAGCTAACTGTGCCAACCGGCTTTTTAGGAACGTTCGCTGAGCTGCTGGAAGTAGTCTTTGGGGGGTTGCGCTCAGCGAAAAGTTCGAAAGTTTCTGTGCTGCTTTTGACGATTACAAGGCCGTCCTTTACCTGTTCAATGAATAAATGTCCTACCGTAGTTGATTGTTTGACCCAGTGTATTCCTTTGCCTGGCTCGTCAATCAGCACCAGAGACAGCTCCGGGCGTTGCTCATAATAACTGGTTCCAATAACCTTAAACTTTGGTGTAACATTGAGTTGTGACCCAATCGTGCCTGAGCCATGGCCAGCTTGAAGATTTTTCGGTACCTTCGGCGCAGGCGGATTCAAATACAACGCAAAGGCCTGGGCCTGCTGTACGAGTGGTGATATCTGGCTGTTGCTTGCCTGGGCTCTTTGTCCTTCGGCGGCGGTGAACTTCTCAACCGCGCCGGGTGAACTCAGGAATTTCTTGATGTTTTCATCGCTCCGAAAGCCATAGGAGACGGAAAATACAAAGATTACGACCGCTAAAACGACTGCCACAATACTGGTTATTCGCAATGTCTTTATCATTTCAAACTCAATGGAGCAGAAGCTGCATTAATTGTATATTATGCTTTAGTGCTCTATAGTAGATTTGACATCGCTGAGGTCGTTTGGTTCCGTCCAATGATCAATTAATTGCAGTTTTTCCTCTTCGTTTCCTGCATAATCGTCGCTGTGATCAGGTGTGTGGCATTGAATGCATATAGTTTTTGGATCAGTTATCGTAGTCTTAAACTCATTGGGGTCCCAGTTATGTTTCGAGCCTGGGCCATGACAAACTTCGCAGCCAACATCTTTCATAAGTGGCGTTTTTTGCTCAGAAATGTACCCGCTCTCGTATTCCATGCCAATAACATGACAGATAACACACTCCGGGTCGTACTGTGAGCCGATCTCTTCAAGTGTTGCAAAAGCGTCCGCATGAGCGTTATCCATCCATTCTATATATGCGAATTGATGACAACTGTTACATGATTCCGAGCCGGCATAATGTAATCCATCAGGAAGGGTAAATCGCGGATAATTTTCCAGTAAATTGCGTTCCTTTACAATCTGTTGATAGTCTTTGTACAGATTAATCAGAGCCTGGTCCTGTTCTAAATCTTCGGTAACTGCTTCTGTTTGAAAACTAAGTTTCAATTTATTATCGGTTTTAGAGAAGTCGATTAATAATTTAGAAACATACCTGCCAAAACGGCCTACGGTGAAAGCAAACGGCCTTTTATTCGGCTCGCTGAGAATCATAGGCTCATCGGATTGGGAAGGACAAATCAGACAATTCACAGAGTCTGCCTTATCAGCAATAGATTCAATAAGTTCCGGATCACAACGGTTCAGGATAAGTATATTAACAGGGTAACTTTGTTCCTTGGATTCAGAGCCTGATGTAGAAAAGTAAAGTTCATCTATGAACTCTATAGGAGTCGAGTTAACGTCAATAGTTGCCACTGTTACGTCCACAGACTTATCGTGCAATTGGAACCTTTGTGTGAATTTTGACGGTGCATTCAAGCTGGAGGGGCCGGTTGGAGCTATGATATTTAATATTGAGTTAAAACCGTCCAGTGACCCGAAGTTATTGCTGATTATCTCGAGGTCTCTTTCACTAAAACCGACCAAATCATAATCAAGCAAGTCAAAAGCCTGGATAATGACATTAAACTTAATTAAGTCCTGCTCGCCGTCAATTTTCACCAAAGAACCTGTGTCTATAATCAGTCTTTTTTCTTCGGATGCGCTATTGAACACGGCATTGCGTCTGTCAAGCCCACCAAGTTGGCCGCCGGAACAACCGCAGGGCTTCAAGGCCCCCAGTTCATTTCCGGTTAAAAAAACCGTAATAGTGTCGGACTTGTTAGTCACCGTATTAGCCCTCGAATACTCATTT
>CAZMWN010000143.1:0-2845 GCA_964569935.1 uncultured Pirellulales bacterium | reverse complement strand
CTCAAAGTACATGAGGGACTTATTATTACCATACAAAAAATGCAAATAACCAATCGCTTCATATTCTTAGTGAGGTTTTCCCATAAAACAGTGCTTTTTAACGAAGGAATGTTGGGCATTGTATAACCGATGGCTAATCGATATTAAAATCCTGTTGATACCAGAAGGGTTTGCTGCATTACCATAAGACATAAAAGCACCTATTATTATGTTTGTGGTCTGGACTACCCTCTTACATAGTACCCATTACAGGTGACTTTTAGTTTTTCACCCCCTTTGATAGCGATACTTAATACATCAGTAAATTTAATCTTATCTCCTTTTTCGGGCGGTGTTATTTCGAGGTCAAACTGATAACCGTTATCGACTTTGCTCTGATTAACAATCTTAATCGTGTTGTTTTGAGATATGGCCGACTCAATCTCAAAATCTTCATTATAGTTATTGTAAATCCATATGTTTCGTAGTATGGGCTTTTGCGGTTCACAGTTAAATAAGATCAGAAGCGGTTGTTTCACTGTATATTTTGGTATCACATTGAACCGGACAAATGCAATATTACCTTCCGGATGTGTCAGATTGATATCAATGTTTCCTTTCTGGTTATTTTGAATTTTTTCCATATCGACTTTAAGGTCAAGAACAAATTCTGTTGCTTTGACCGTAGAGTCGTAATCGGCAGTAATACAATTAGCAGTTGATCTGATTCTAGTTATTGCAAATGGCTGGTCATCGAGACTTTTAATAGTAAGTTTACTACAACCGGCATTTTCTTCATCGAGAAAAAGCTTCAAATTATTCGGTTTACAGGCGATTTTTGGGACTATTTCGGCCTTTATGGTAAGTCTTACACTGGGATTTATAACATCGTTACTGTGCACAACTATATGTCGCATAAACTTGCCGGTCTGTGCGCTGGCGTTATATATCACTTTCAATGCTCCGCTTTCGCCTGGGGCATATTCGTCCTTATCCAGTATAGCGACGACACCGCAGCAATTTGAAACTTTCGAGATTTTCAAAACGCCCTCTCCTGTGTTTGTGAGCTTTATTTCATCGGTTGATTTTGTCCCAGGGCCGACTTTGCCAAAATCCAGAACGACCTTGTCGAGTTTGATGTTAGGTGACGGTTCGTTGGAATCAGGTGCACCGACCATCAGCTCCTCGGTCTCGGTCTGGTCAAATTTAAGCTCTCTATCAACTTTAGCTTGTTTCTGGCAGCCGCTGCTAAGGAATAATATAAAACCAACAATGAGAGGATATAGAATTAAGCATTTTCGTCTCATATTCCCATCTCCATGCTATATTATTTTAATGTTATGAAAAATAAGCAAAACCGCATTCTAACACAGTGAGAGGGCCATATCAAGAAAATTATCATTGGTTTGAAGGTGCTTCAGGGCCCACTTTTGCAAATTGTATATCGACTTTTCAGGGTAGCAGTCCTATGTCATTTTTAGTTTATTAGTCATTATTTTGAGTATTTTGTGTACTATGGGTCTTTTCAGTACGTTTTTTATCTACTCTGGTTCGTCTTTACAGCCGATATCTTTACTATTATTATAGTAGTCATTGATATTGGAACGTGAGTTTTGGCAGGAAATAAAGTATGACCGAAAATGCTCATAAGCAGGGCATTGTGCGACAAATAACAAAAGAGGCTCATCCCGAAATTTCGGTTGTAGTGCCGCTGTTGAATGAGCAGGATAATATCGGTCCTCTTCATCAACAAATTACTGAAGTCTTATCCGGCAAATACAACTATGAGATAATATTCGTCGATGACGGCAGTATTGACAACAGCTTGTCTGTGTTGACCGGGTTACATAAAGACGACACAAGGGTCCGGGTCATTTGCTTTCGCAAGAACTTTGGCCAAACCGCAGCGCTCAGCGCAGGCTTTGCCCACGCACGTGGTAACATCATTGTTGCTATTGATGCCGATTTACAAAATGATCCTGCTGATATACCACAAATGATTGCGAAGCTTAACGAGGGATATGACGTCGTAAGTGGCTGGCGAAAAAAGCGGCGTGATAATGTAGTCACCAGACTGCTACCTTCCAAAATTGCTAACTGGCTGATTTCGAGGATTACGGGTGTCAATCTACATGATTATGGCTGTACCCTCAAGGTGTATCGCAGGGAAATCTTGGCCGAGACGAAACTATACGGCGAGATGCACCGTTTTATCCCGGCCCTGGCAAGCTGGAGCGGAGCTACAATCGCAGAAATGGTGGTGAACCACAGGCCCAGAACGGCCGGCGTCGCCAAATACGGCCTGGCGCGGACATGGAAAGTAATACTGGACCTTATTACCGTAAAATTCCTTCTAAGTTTTTCCACTAAACCGATTCAGTTGTTTGGCGGGTGGGGACTGATAGCGTTTTTGTTGAGCGGTTTTTCCGGTCTCGCGGTCATTCTGATGAAAGTCATCAAGAAAACGGATATGACCGGAAATCCTTTGTTGTATTTAACAATTCTGCTTTTGGTTATTGGCGCCCAGTTTATTTTTATGGGATTGATCGCCGAGCTGCTGGTCCGGACTTATCACGAATCGCAAAATCGTCCAACTTATGTTATCAGGGAGATACTCGAATCACCAGAGCAAATCGGGGAGAAAAAATGAGCAAAGCCGCTCGAAAAGACAGACATCCTGTAGATGCCCGGCGAAAACATGGAGGCTCGGTTAAGCAGGATAAGCACCACACGAAAAAAATAGTACCGCCGGGTGAGCGAAAGAATTACAACCGTCTTATTGCATATAAAGACATAGCTGTTCTGGCGGCGGTTCCTTTTTCGTTGGGTAAATATTTTGAGTTCAATTCTCCAGGCGCCTTCGACA
>CAZMWN010000142.1:0-8978 GCA_964569935.1 uncultured Pirellulales bacterium | reverse complement strand
CAATAGGCCTGAAGAAAATACAAGAACTCCATAGTACTATTTTCCGAATAGCCGAACGGCCTGAATCTAAGGTTGTTACAATATACAAAATTAACGAATCCGCAGATACAACAGTAACCAGCGAATCAGAGGATATTTACTCCGGCTTCCCGATAAGTGTGGAAATAGAAAATCGGGAAGAAGAAGTTAGTGCCAAACAGCCCACCCGGTCTATTAATTTCGTCGATGCCTTAAGAAGCAAAATACCACAATTACATGTGAATCCCTTGCTTAGAAACGGGATTATAGCGGTAGCAGTTCTATTAATAGCGGTTACATTCTTTTTCAAAGCATCCGTAGCCGGGGCTGTTACTATTGAGCAAATCTGTACAGCTATTGATAAAGCGAAAAATATCTACATTTCAACCTTTATTCCCGGAAAAGCAGAACCAATACAGGAAAGATGGATATCGCGCACATCGAATGTTTTTATAACAAAAACCGGAGGAAATCTTGTCTTCTGGGATTTCGCACAAAAGGTCAGAAAAACAAAACAACTGGGTATCAATGCAATTCAAACATCACAACTATCTGATAACATCATCGCTGACATTGAACAAAACATCAGCAACACTTTAGGCCTAATGCCATTCTACCATACCGACATTCCACCCGATGCCGAATGGAACAGGGTAACCGATAGCGAACAGGAAACTGCTATAACAAGCGTTGGTGTTTATGAACTGACATGGATTTCAAAAGATTATAATGGTTCTGCTGTATTTAAGAAATGGAGGTTTTTCATCGACTCCAACACATACTTACCTCAGAAAATCAAGGTCTATAGAAAATTTGATGCCGGTGACACATATATGCCGCAATCGACAATCGAGGTGGAATATTTAAGTAACGGTGCAATGCAAAAAGTTATTGAAGAATATTCTTCTTAGAACCAACTTTTTCACTCCGGAAGCCATAGAGGTCTAAGATTCTTATAAGAATCGCCGGCTTTCTCCACGAAAAACACATCAGCCTTTACACGAGAGACGTGGCCATCCGCAAATCCGGCATTTACTGTTTCATTAGGATGACGAGCATCAATGGCATCATCTTCCTGGCCCGGCCATAGACTTTTATCCTTGTTAATCCAAAGACCGGGAATATAAGCAGCATCTTCTATTGTACTGCCCGGGGATTCGGGAGGAGCATCCGTTGCATGCCACCAGTTTATCATACTGTAGCCACTGTCAACCACGATGAAAGTTTGGCTGGGATGTAATATATCGTTACTACATAAGGGCTTTCCAATAAATTCGGCCTGGCTCTCCCTGCCTTCTGAGCTTTTACATATAGACTGGTTCACACCATAATTACCACATAACACACTGTATTTAAGCATGTTATCCCTTATTTGCCTTGATGGACAATAGATGACCGATTCAGAATCCTTTTTTGAATAATCAATTACATAATGAAACCACCACCATCCCGGCATATCGTACATAAGATTTCCCGGATATCCACCCGGAGGCGGATAAGGCAGTGTAGTATCAAGAGCGTATGGGAAAGTTTGATTATCAGTATCATAGATATTCAAACCAAGTGTTAATTGCCTGACATTTGACTTGCATAGAGCCGCTTCGGCATGTCGTCTTGTAACTCGCAATGAAGGAATTAATATAGCTGTAAGAAGAGCAATTATACTAATAACAACGAGCAGTTCCAAAAGGGTAAAGGCTCTCCGTTTCATAATGCTCTATTTTACAAATTTTTTCTCTTTTGGTCAATCCTGGTTGAGCATTACAAATATAAGCACGGAGAACCTTAACCAAACATCTACTTTTCAACAATATACTTATTTACATGCCCGCATATAATAATATGTCCATGACCCTGTTACCGTACAGTTCATTGGATAATATGGGTCATTTATACAGGGTGAAGATACATGACTCGTAAACTTGCCAGTCGTACATGTTCCACTTTCAGCAGCCTCACAACCGTATCTTTTAAAGTATATCTCAAAATAACCGGCACATATTTCCCCTACTTTATCACAACGGATAGTATTATAACTCTGAAGAAGTTTCGTACATGTATATCCTTCTGCGCCGATAAATTTATGAAGCTGGGCATCGGCAATTTCAGAGAAGTTGCCTTGTAATTGTATAGGTTGCTCGGAAATTAACAGGGCAGTACCTTCGTTCCAGTCCATAGCAAATGAGTTAATATCAGCGCTATAGAAAAACTTATTACCTGCCAAATCGAAAATCCAAACATGCCGGTTGTCAATGTGGTCAATAAGAACAAAATGTTCCTTCCCGGGTAGATGCAGAATCGCCTTGCAACCAGCCAAATTCTTTAGCGTTTCAATATCAGTCTTTACAACACGGCAGTACAATCCGAGGCCTTGAACAAACTGCTTCATTGCATAGAGACTGGTCGTATTGTCCGATTCACTCACCAATCGAGTTAGCCGTTGATTCGCTACTTCTTTTCCTAACTGCTGCGCCGCATACCCCAAGGCAACAGTTGCACAGTTTTCCTGCATACCAACATTTCCTTCCGACGCTGAAAAAGCCAAACCTTCAGACACAATCCTCTCAATATCAACATTGTCGGCATAGTGATATATTAACGATTTTTCAGTTCCGGGAGAACGGTACTCCACCAAAGCATTTGACTTATAATCTACTTTAAAACTATCCAGTGTGGGAATAGAACCGCTTATGCTCGTGAACATCCAAAGGTCGCTGGCCAACGGCTCGTTCGCCAAATCATCATATTCCTCAATTAAAATTGTGGTAGGAATCCAATTACCAGAGACCAACTTGAAGTTATCATATTGTCTGGCGATTATTGAATCCCGGCCAGTGAATAAACAGGAAAGCACTGCATAATCTTTTTCCGTTTCCATGATAAAAAGCATCTCCGTACCATCCGAACTGTTGAGCGTTAGGTGTATTTCAGTACGACCATCCATATTGACCTCGACTGCTGTGGCTTTGTTTTCTGATAGCTCATCATAGCTAAGACGACCATATCCCCATGGAATGATGCCTGCTGTCAACGGGCCATTTACAACAACAGGAAAACTACCCTTTTCATCAACAATAGCCTGATTGCCGGAGACGGAGTAAAAAGTGAATTTCCGACTGTCCCATGCAAAAATACGATCGGCGTTCCAGTCCAGGTCGAACTGTTCGGTCATAAAGTTACCTTCCAGGTCTTTACCCGGCGTTACAGAATCTGTGCGTGAATTAACGTTGATTTCCCAGGAAAATCTTTCGCCATCATACTTAAGAACAACACTCGAGTTCATTGAATATTCATTTGATAACTCATAACGAACATTAAACGGTATAGCTTCAAGCTTCATTTGTTTCAGTTCTTCTGTTAATTCCACTTTGCTCGAATCGGCTTGATATTCCCGAATCTCCCGACTGATTTGATTGCTAATCTTAGCCTGATCTGTAGTTTTTGCAGCCCGGTATTCATCATGTATCGCTTCAATCGTTCCTGCCGATATCCAGGTCTCCCTCGGCTGATCCGTCAGTTTGTCAAAAATTTCCAAAATCTCCTCTCTTTCCAATGTACGCTCCGCGAAAGCAACACAACTTACACACAAAAAAATAGTTATACCTATTACAATATGTTTCGAAATCATGATTACACCCTTTCCGTAAAAAGATTATGAAAGATACCTTTAGATTTGAGTTGTTAACTCAAAAACACATAAACTGTTCATCTATCTTATAAGGCGACTCCGAATCCCAAAAGATTGATTCTGTCTCCAGGAAATTTCAAATGTGGAATACAGTTAAAGAGGAACCTTTGAACAACAATTCTCAGATTCAGGACGTGTTCCAAGTTTGCTATAAATATATGCTTAAGTTTATATTACAATAGCTGCAGAGTCACTTATAAGGCTTATAAAACAATAGCTATTCGGTGATTTCAAGCCAGTACTCGGCAAAAAGCAGTAAATCATGAACATTAATATCGCCGTCCGTGTTTAGGTCGGATCCCATACACCAAGCCGGATAAATGCAATTGTTCGTACGCCAATATGAAGCAAAAGCCGCAAAATCGGCAAAATCAACAATATCGTTACTGTTGAAATCACGTGTGTAAATTTGAGAAAACGTAAGATTATAAACAGGCTCAAACATACTTACGCTATGGTCATAGAAGGCCACATGACAGTTACCTATATTTGTAGCAGTGTAATCTATAATAAACCAGTCGCCCGGAACTGAGCGTCTATCGCCTCTAAAGGTAAATCCTAGTGCACCCAACCAATCTTCCTCCCACACCCATACTCTTGCCAACACACCAGCCGCAGGAAAACGGGAACCTGCCCAATCGCCAGTAATATCATTATAATCTCTGGCCGACAATAATCCAAAATCCTGATTTTCATCCATAATTGCCAAATCGCCACCCCAGTAATCATTAGTATCCGAACTGATAACTATTTCGATTCTGGTGCCGACCATAATATCCCGATACACATAAGGGGTATTAACATCCGCTAATTCAAGTGGCGTGTTGCCATCAGCCATGCACACTCTTGTCGAAACTTCACCTATTGCCATCTGACTGTTAGCAAAAATCACAACGGCTAAAATCATAAGTATATATTTATACAAAAATTAGCCTCCTGGTTAACATGTAAATTTATAAAAAATAATAAAACAACTAAGTAGCCGAAATACGGCTTACAAAAAATATTATGCTTAGCTATCCATGGCTTGAGAGTATGAAAGCTTAATATGAGGCAATCATTACCCTTTTTCACTCTCCAAAGTATCTAAACTTAATTTATACATAATTTTAAACAGATTTTCAAGGATTTTCTGAAAATTGAATCAATAAAAGGTACTTTTCAAACGCCTATAGGTAGTTAAGTGTGTAAATAAACAACGCTACTCTTGGAATTTATTAAGGTCAATTGGCATTTTTGAAGCGCGGTCCTTAGCTTAACAATCAATGCAAGCTTCACGATAGCAGCGATTTAACAAAGGGAACGCTCTTTTTCTTCGAGTGCTATTCGCAATTGAATGAAAAAATAGAACGGAACTCCCAGGCAAAATATAACGGATAATCAGCTGGAATATGCTTGTCAGAACACAAGAAATAATTGAGTACCTTACAGACTATATTCAACAAAAAAGTGACGACAATAGTGTTTGGCACATTGGCATCTGCCAGGAAGCTCATGATATTATATTTGAGGCCCTCAAGAGGTCCAGCCAGTTCTGGATGTATATCGAAACAGACTCACATATAGTTGCGAAAGAAGTTTTAGAGCACTTTGTCAACACAGGGAAAGTGAGAAAAGATATACGAAACATACAAACTAACGATACCAACAGCGTGATTTATATATATAAAAAGCAGCGCATACTTCTAAAAAAAGAATGATATCTATAAGTGCTATATAATATATTAAGCAGGCTTGTTATTTTTCCTGTCCAAGCTTAATTTCCCGCTTCTTTTTTGCTTTTCCCTCAAAACCAATTATAACGAATAAACCGGCGACAAAACCAAACATAAAGGTTAAAAAAAGCAGAAATGCTCTGGGCAGAGTAAATGTCCAAAAAAGAAATTTTGTCCCAACAGACTGCGAATTCTGTAAAATCACTATCAAAGACAACAGTAAAACAACTAAAATTACAATTATTTTGAATTTTTTCATCCTTGGCCCTTTCATGGATTTCCTATCTGAAGTCATCAAAGTATACTGCTTTTTTCTGTTCTACACAAGCGGCAGCATATAGGAACATTGCCGCCGACCAGCTTTGCCAATCCTGACCCTGTGGGGTCCCGTCCTGAGCCCTGTGCCATTCATTAAAGCCAAACTCTACTTCTGCTACCCTGGATTGACTGACGAGTTCTGCTAACACAACCAGCTTTTTTCTCGCAAGAACAAACTTTTCCGCAGCTACTAAAGCGGCAATATAAAAGCCACAAGTAAAAGGCCAAATTCCCCCGTTATGATATTCACCCGGCTGATTGTATCTATTATAACGCGGCATCCAGTCAGGATCTTCCGGCCTGACATAGGGGAAAAAATTCGGAGGCAAATCGACGGCAAGCTCTTCTCTTTTTCTCATGGCTTCACATTCGGCTTCTATCCAGGTGATAAGATGATTAGATCTCGATTTTGATGCAACTCCAGATAGAACCGTCAGGCTGTTTCCCAATAAATCGAAGCGTTCACTTCTGAAAACCTTGTAGGACCACAGCGCATAATAAGGCTTAGACCTCAACACCAGGCCTTCATGAACATGGCGATTCTGCCTATCGCCTTTGACAGTAAATCTGCCCATATGTTCCTTAAGCATATCAGACCGGTCATCCAATCCAAACAAGCGAAGGTAAATATAAACCAAAGCATTCACATATAGACCATATCCCAAAATCCACTGCTCATCACGCCAGTCGCTCGTCGGAAGCTGACAGACCATAATTCGATTTGTCGGGCTGCGATATTCCATCCAGACAAGGGCCTTTTGTGCCGCATCCTCAAGAAAATCCGGCTCATTCATAACTTTTCGCCAAAGACCGACTCCAACCAGAAACAGAGGTGTACAATCACTCGAGCCCCGGTCCTCCGGATCATGCACCAGAGAGGAAATATGACCATAAGGAGATTGATTCCTGGCAAGTGTCTCCAAAACACGCCTGAGTGATTTAATCAATTTCTCATTCTTTGTCGTTAATATCCCCAAAGCGCTAATAAGCAAATCTCGAGTATATGGTTCCGGGTAACCCCAGCCAGCTGTCCTGGGTAAACCGTGAAACGAGCCATGATTATTATGCAAAAGCACCTTTAAGGCAGCCTGTTTTGCCTTTTCTATTAACTCATTATCTTTCTTTACCATACTATGAAATTCCAAGTCGCTTTGAGACTATCTTTACAAACCTTTTTGCTATTACCCGATAATCAAAGTTTTCGACAACCCTTTTTCTTCCATCCTTGCCCATTTGTTCCCTAAGCTGCGGTTTCTGCATCAATTCCATGAGGTAGTTTGCAATATCATGAACGCTGGCTCGGTAATCAACAATACGAGGTCTTTTGAAAGTGAATCTGTGCCCACCTTCATAACCGGATTCGTCACCAAGCATGGTTTCTCTTAACCTTATCTCCTGAGCCACATCCGCAAGAAAAGCTGTCTTACCATGCACTAAGGTATCAAGCATGCCCATCGCCTTTATGCCAACAACCGGTTTTTCACAGGAGTTTGCCTCAACCTGTATCATTCCGAATCCTTCCAGGCGTGAAGGAGCTGCATAAATATCACAGGCAGCTAAAAGGTAAGGCATGAAATTCCTGGAAACTCTACTGGTTGCAAAAACGACATTTTTATCTATTCCCAAGTGAGCAGCAAGCTGCATATCTACAAGATTTTGCTGCTCCGTCCGGGGTTGAGGCCAGACCTTGCAAACATATTTCCAATCTGGGGCTTCGATATCATTAATCGCCAGAGCCTGCATAACTTCCTGAGAACCCTTCGATGCGGCATCTCCTCCAACAGTTAAAATCATTAGCTGATCATCCGACACACCCAAGGCTTCACGAACAGCAGAAATCTTAAGATCTTTCTTGTCTCTGGGTATAAATGAATCCGTATCACATCCCACATGCAGAACTTCAATATTTTTTCCACTGAGTCCATCACGCATGTAAACTCTCTTTACCCAGTTGGAAGTAACCAGAATTAACGGTAAATCTTCAAGAATTTCCCGGTAGTTTGCCAAATAACCGTCGGCAACAAGCCAGGGTATCGGAGTAACACCATACCGTTTCGGATGTAATACCAAATGCGGGGTATGGCCCCAATAACCAACCCCAACGACCACATCCGGCTCAAACCAACGATAATACCATTCTTTTTCCTGGGCGGATTCAAAGTTGACAGAAAAAACTTCAATGCCCATTTCTTCCAACCCTCTATGAAGCAAATGACCCTGAGTGGCAAGCCCCGCAGGTGAGGGTGGATAATCATACAAGACCAGAACTTTCATTTTTTTATCTCCTACTTCTTTGGACTACCAGACCTTGTAAAGCACCAGAACGCCTCCCGTCGAGGAGTCGTCCTGGCTTCAAAACTGTCTTTATCGAAACCATATAAATCGGTCACTATTTGATATTTTTGCTGCCATATTCTCTCCGGCAGTTCAACCGGATAATCTGCATTGCGTTCGGCCCGCGGTAAGTACTTTTTATCTCCGTCTTCATAAGCAAAAGACCAGACCTGCTTTGCATGCAGCCTGTCGGAATTCCAGAGATTGAAAACCGCTTTCGCCGTCTCTTCATGCCTGAGATGCCGAGTATATTCGCCCCATCTACTGTGAGTAATTATAATATCTAATTGTTCAAAAGGCAGCAGTTCAACAATTGTTTTCTGTATCAGGTGGGGGGAAAGTGGTGTTTGTTCTGGTCCATCATCAAGGTCGCCCATGACACCTTTAGCATTATATTCCTCAAGCACCCTGTAAAATTTTGACGCCCTATCCGGATCGTTTTTTCTGCACAAAGTAATGATTGTCCAATTGGTATCCGGATGCAAAAGGACAGTCCCCCCCGCCCACAGAGTTTCATCATCGGGGTGTGCTACGATAATAGCACATTTACTATTCGGCCTAATAACAGCGTTTTCCTTCAAGGCTATTGACTCCAGGAATTCTCACCGGGGCATTTAAGTATAAAATCGAGCATTTCACTAAACTTGGCGGTAGCCAGACATATACGTGAGTCGGCGGCTCCATAATATATCAATATTTTGTTTTGTTTTTTAACCCAGCCGCATGGAAAAACAACATCGTCTACATCGCCTTCACGCTCATACGACGCTTTGGGGCCAAATATCCATTCCTCGGTGCGCCGAATCACCTTAGTAGGATTCTCCAGATCTAAAAGTGCAAGTCCCAATCGGTAGATAGAACCGGATGCGGTCGTACGCACACCGTGATAAAGAATAAGCCAGCCT
>CAZMWN010000141.1:0-9074 GCA_964569935.1 uncultured Pirellulales bacterium | reverse complement strand
TTGATTCCGAGTGCGGTCGCTTCGGCCACTCTTTGAATCTCAACCGCCCGTCCTTCGGCCTCGTTGATACGTCTTTGCTTTTCACCCTCCGAGCGGGCAATCATCTCCTGCCTGTCACCTTCGGCCCGGTTTATCTTCGCCTGCCTGTCACCTTCGGATTCGGCAATACTCGCCCTTTTTTCGCGCTCGGCGCGCATCTGCTTTTCCATAGCATCCTTAATGCTTTGAGGCGGCAAAATATTCTTTACCTCATATCTTGTCACCTTGACTCCCCACGGGTCAGATGCCTTATCCACGGCATCCACGATCACGCTATTAATAGTCTCCCTTTCCTCAAAAGTCTTATCAAGTTCGAGCTTGCCCATGACGCTACGCATGGTCGTTTGAGCCAACTGCGACGATGCGAAAAGATAATTGTTTATGCCGTAAGATGCTTTTTTGGGATCAACAACCTGCATATACAAAATACCATCCACCTCTACTGCAATATTGTCCCTGGTGATACATGCCTGGGGCGGAACGTCCACCGCCTGTTCTTTCAGGGTGTGCCTGTATGCTACCTTGTCAATAAAAGGAACAAGAATGTGAAATCCAGCCTCCAGTGTCTTCGAATACTTGCCGAGACGCTCAACAATAAACGCCTGCTTTTGTGGCACAATCCGTATCGTCTTGAAAAAAGCGACGAGTGCAAACAGCAATATTCCAACAAGAATGATTGTTAATATATAATCGCCCATAGTTTTCCCCTTTCCTTAAAAGAGTTTATTTTTTCACACCTCATATGTTTTTGTTCTCTAATGTCCAAGTGTCGCTATTCGCTTCGGTCTTCTGACAACAAGATAAATCAGCGCCCCAATCAGTTGTGCAACGGCAATAACCACCACCCATACAATTCTATCATTGCCCTGGTCGGATTCGTTGGTGATACAATCGATTAATGTCCATATCCACAAAACAAATCCACCTAAACCGATTGCCATAATCATTATTACTAATAAAAATTGCATATCTTAGCTCCCTATATTGCCTTGACCTCAAGCGTAATGTTATCCTTGCCGATAATCTCAACAACCGCACCAGCGGCGATGTCTCCATCCGCTCGCGCTTCCCAGTTGGTTCCGTGAAATTCTACCTTACCGCCAGCCTTCGGCGTAATGGCCTCTATAACAACAGCCCGCTCACCGATGAATTCTTTAATATCTTCTCTCAGGTCCTGCTTCGCTCCGGAATGGCCCAGAAATACTCCTTTGACCCACTTTCTCAATATCAATAGTGACAGAACCGAGCTTACAATGAATATAATCAGTTGGGCATTGATTGAGCTATCCACATACGTGCTTAAAAGGCATATAATCGCCACAATCCACGCACCGACGCCGAAGAAAAAGATGATGAGTCCCGGCAATGCAAATTCCATAATCAACAATACAAGACCTACCAGGAACCATATCAACTCCGGCCTGAGAAATTCTTTAAGCTGTTCCATGTCCTTTCCCTTCAATTCATCTTATTAGAAAACCACTTTTTTGATAGCATTTATGTTTATCTCACACAATATACGCTTGAAAGCACCGATTAATTCATTTATTTTTCCCTGTTTGTGTTAAAATCCACTGAGAAATTGTCTCAAGGGTAATCGGTGACATTGTCTCTTCAATCCTGGCATATTCCGATATTGCCCCGGTTTTTGTCCTCTGAAACAAGTGATTGTGCCCGGGTAATTCCTTTATCGTATAATTTGTATTGCCACCCGTTTTCAATGCCTGTTCGATAGCTAAAAGATTCTCTTTAGGCGGAACCTGTAAATCTAATTCCCCGTTAATCGCAAGCACGGGGCATTTGACTTTCATTAGAGTCGGTTTAGGATCATATTCCAAAAAGAAGCGAAACCATCGTGACATAATCATTTTCAGTTGAACTTCTATAGCTGCCTCGGATGCACCCAGTGCCTCTTGTTCCTCTTTGCTGAGTTTACCAAGAACATCAATCATTAATTTACGGATTTTCTTCTCAGCAACTGAGTTATCCTCCTCATTTCTGAGAACTTCAAATATTTGCTCGGTACTGGAATGTTCCAGAGCAATAACATCCTCACTTGCTCCGACAGATTTTAGAATAAGGTCACTTTGTAATTCGAGAATTTCCTTCCCGGTCAATCCCGTCCCGGCCAATAATACGACAAAAGCCACATCAGAGGATTGAACAGCCGCTATCGGAGCGATAATTCCACCCTCGCTATGACCGATTAGACCTATCTTTTTGGAATCTACTTCTTTTCGAGTCTTGAGGAATTTCACTCCGGCAAGAACATCACCCGCAATATCTTCGCTCGTTGATTCGAGAAGATTTCCCGTCGAACCTCCAACTCCGCGGTCATCAACGCGCAAAACTGCGATTCCCTTTCGGGTCAGATAATCGGCCAAAACCAAAAAGGGACGATGACCGGCAACCATTTCATTACGATCCTGTGCCCCAGAGCCGCTAATCAGGATAACTGCCGGAAATGGTCCGCCGGTGCGAGGCAGTGTAAGCGTGCCGGTTAATTTAATGCCGGCTCCAGTATTTTTATAACTGATTTCTTCTTCAATGTAAGGATACGGTTTTTTAGGATCCTGCGACCGATGAAGTTTGGGAGCTTCGTCAGTGCGTTCGAGCTTTAGCGGAAACGACAGTCCTCTCTGTTGCCAAGTACCTTCAATCGAACCATCTGATTCAAGTGTCCCGTCATAAGCTCCCATGATGACTTTCGATTCCAGATGCAATTTACCATCCTCGAAAGTTACTTTATTAACCTGGATGTCCTTTGCTCCCTGGTCGGGACTATCCATTGTGGCAATCAGCGAGCCATCCTCGTTTCTGTTGATCTTGAACACCACTCTCAGTTCCGCTACGGATATCTTCAAAGACCCTATCCATATACCTTCGATACTATTCTCTGCGCCAGAGCCGATGATTGATATTACTGCACTCATCATCAAAGCTACAAAAATTCTGTTTCTGCAAGTCTTTATTGTTTTCATATCACTTTAATCCAGCACACCATAATAAACTCACTCAACAACCACTGCAGTTCCGTAAACTAAAATCTCCGCTGCTCTACCCATAACCTCCGTGGTCGAAAACCTTATTCCCACAATAGCATTGGCATCCAGCTTCTGCGCCTCTTCAATCATCCGGTCGATCGCCTGTTCACGTGACTCGGCCATTAATTTCGTATACTCCTCAACCTCGCCTCCGACAATATTGCGAAGCCCGGCCATGATGTCCCTTCCTATGTGACGCGCACGAATTGTATTGCCACGGACAAGTCCAAGCTGCTTGGTAATTTTCTTGTTGCAAATTATATCTGTCGTTGATAAAAGCATTGCTCTATCTCCTTACATTCTTATACCTGTCTCTTCTCCAGAAAAAGCACCGCTCCCGAAGTACCGAGACGAACAATATCGCCAGACCTACTAAAAGTATCAGCAGGCCAACTTTGAAAATCAGCTCAACGTTAGGGTCCTTTATAATTTCCTCTATCGCCTTGAACCCGCCGTAGATTATCAGAACGATACCTGCAACAGATAATAATATCCAGCCCAGACCCCGTTCAATCCGGTTATAAATACCGCCCCAGTATTCCTGCCATATCCTGTCCTCAGGTTCAGCGAGAGTCACCTCGTCGGTTATCTCTTTGAGTTTTTGAAATTCTTTAAGCTCACCGGCACACTCGGAGCAACCTTTCAAGTGCTCTTCGAATCGCCGCTTCTGTTCATCGTTTAGTTCGTTGTCCAGGTAGCCCATCATCAGGTCTTTCCAGTCATGGCATGTCATCTGGCATACCTCCTTTCCCTGCGCCCAACAGTTCTTCCAATTTCTTGCGAGCATAGTACAATCTGCTCGTCACAGTGCCTTTATTGCAATAAAGGGCATCAGCGATCTTATCGTATGACATATTCTGAAAGTGCCGCAATATAATCACCTCGCGATGTTTCTCATCCAGCTTCCCGATTGCCTGCCAGACTTTATCCTTGATTTCATTTCTCCTGGCTACTGCCTCGGGCGAAAAGCAATCCGTCTGCGCTGCCACTTCCGGGCAACCTTCCGCATCGAGAGAACTAGTGTGCCTGTACTTTCTTTTTCTCAAATGACTAACACAAAGATTTTTCAATATTTGATAGAACCAGGGGAAAAACCTTCGGTCAGGCTTGACATGTTTTATATTACGATATGCTCGAATAAAGGCTTCCTGTGATAATTCAAGGGCATCATCATGATTACCTACAAGTCCCAGAGCAATGAAATATGCGTCTTTCATATACCTGTTCACAAAAACTTCAAACGCCTTCCTTGAGCCCCGCCGACATCGCTGCATTGCTATTAGTTCTTCTTTACAGATGCTTGGCACTCTCTTCGGCTCCAAAAGCAGTCCCTTTACTTTACATCCAAAGTAATATACACACTAAGACACATATTTCTTCAAATTATTTTATATCTTTTGACTTATAATTTACCCAAATCCACCACCGAACCGTTTCTCATGATATTATGACCCTTTGGCCTGTTTTTACCTGCAATATGTCATTAGCATTTGAATTTTTGAGACTAATCTCCAACGTGTTGTTTGAACCTTCGATGAGGAATAGTTCGTTGTCTTTTGCCAAAACGTAATTTGGATAGAAATTCATCTTAAACTGTTTCCGGCCGATTTCTACTTCATACTTATCTTTGCGCAGACCGGATATATTGGTAATGATATTTCCAAATGTATCAATTCTGACAATTATTCCCTCATTTCCACTGCGAAAAAGTTCCAGTTGCTTTATCTCTTTAATCTCGACTCCGACAGACTCAAAACAATCCAGGTCAATCTCTGCTGCTGCTTTAGCAAAAACATCTCTGCCATGAAAGGTATGGCTTGCATTTTTGGAAATCTTAATGATTCTGATTTCTATAATTTTTTGTTCTTGTAGAGTTTCCCAGAGCAGGCCATTGTCCGGCCCGACAAAACAATACTTCTCTGTTTTAACGGCTATCGCTTTTCGTTCCGTGCCAACACCAGGATCGACAACACAGCAGAATACGGAATCTTGTGGAAAGTACTTGTAATTATTCTTGAGTATCCATGATGCTTCAATGACATTCTGAGGCGAGATATTATGGCATAGATCAACGATTTTTGCCTCACCGGATATATTATAAATGACCCCCTTCATTACTCCTACATATTCGCTATGCCCAAAATCCGTCAACAAAACTATCATATATACCTCCAGACGAATTTTTCCTCACCCGGCTATCAATACAATCCGGCACAATTATTATTCATCAATGACCGATAATCAATTATAAAGCTTCAAAAGTCCCCAAAAATTAAAACAAACCATAAACTGTATAAATTCAAGATTTCTCTTAAAAAGGTCGGAAGACAAATAGCTGCACAAATACAGAATTGACAGTAAATAAAAATGCTTGTTTACGCTTGCTATAATCTTAATACTATACACAAAAGCAAATCTGAAAGATGCAGGCATACAAATCGATAAAGCTCTGGAAGCACAATACGTCTATAAAGTCTTATATCGATCCGCCACTGAATCTTTGGCGTATCAGTTGCCGTTGTTATTTGTTTTCTTAAGCTGTTGATTGAACATGCGCAGTTGTACGTTAATTGTACTAAGCACCCAGTCAATATAATGCAATTTGTGAGCGGGCCGATGGTGTCCTTCTTTCATCAAACCTTCCTGAACCGTCTTGATAAATTTATTTATTGTCTGGTGTCCAATTTCTGCGGGGTTTGCGGCCCATTGCTTTAACTGCTCATATTGCTTCCGTAGTTTTGGCCTTCCACTTAACTGTTCGGCGGTCAGGTAGTCACCCGGATTATACGCTAACTGCAGACCCTTGAGACAAACGATTAAAGGCTCATAGTTGGCCCTTTCTTCCAAACGAATAAATTTATATTGCTGAATAAACGTAGTCGCCTGCGCAGGAGATTTATCTGCAATCTCATCTCCGCCCAGATACCATTTGCGTTTGCTGGTTCTGGCAAAGACAAGCTCTTCAATGTATTTGTATTGAGACCCCGAAACCGATTTATCGGCCTTGGGAATTTTTTGTGTTATCTCATCATGTACCATTCTTGAAACCCACAGTCTGCCGGCTCCCTTGAGTTCCGGACCACCGCCGAGCGCAAGCAGGCACTTGGCAAAACCCAGAGGGAGGACTTTCTGATTGTCTCGCTGTTTATTTCTAAGCTGGAAGGATAGATGCAGGCTGTGCGGGTGAATATCGTAGAAATCAACGATCTCAAGAATCAATTGATTAAGCAGCCACGGGTCAGCAGTTGCCGGCCGGGACAGTTCCCCTTCTATATTCAACCTTCCAGGAGCAAGTTCTAAAAATCCAGACCGTCGTTCTCGTTCGATTGAGCCGGTGTGGTCGTCTATATATCCGCCGAGTTTCCAGGATAAAACGTCCAGGCAAAAATCGTTGAAATACTTAAAACCATCATACACCGAGTCAAATGCATTCTGGGCGCTCCTTTGAGGCTCGACCGCTGCAGAGCCGAGATTACTTAATTCAATCTCAAGACCAAGCGGGACCAGTCCGGGTCGAAGGTTCGAACGAATCTGGTCAAGCTTAGCACGAACAATACGACCATCAAACATACTTCTCGATGCATGAACAGCATATTTCACATAATCTATAAGGTCGTATTTCTCATAAGGCATTGTTTGCAGGCATTGCTCAACAATCAGATTGGCCGATGTAGTGTTCACATTAATAATTTGCAAGGCCACAAGAAGACTAATCGAACGTTTAAAATATCTTTCCGAGGTGCGCATATGTTCGAGTTCAAATCGGCATTCAGACTGGATCTGCTCTTCGAGCTGGTTGAGAAGAACCTGTTTCATAACCAGGGCTAAATAATTGTTGATGAAAGGCTGTGCCTTTTCATCGTTGTATAAGTGTTTAATAGTGGGCCGGGGCCGGTCGAGCTCACGTTCGATATAATAATCGCTCATCGCATCGGTGCGATAATGACTCATAACCAGGTCACGCTCAGTAGTTGCAAGAAATTCTCGATCCGCTCGACGTTCCAGCTCAGCATCTACCGTTCGTTCGCCGGGGCGAGTGTGCTTTTTGAGAAATTTCTCAATTCGCTTTCGAAGCCACAGTTCATGTATCAGATTAACATGGAACCTGTCACCGAAATGCTTTTCCATTGAGTCGTGAGAGGCAAGATAAGCCTGAGCTTCAACCATTCCCTTTGCCGTATTGACTTTTACTGATTCTCTATCGTAGCGTTTACCTTCATACCTGTCAATTTCATCCATTACCGGAGTGGGAACATCATAGATGACAAGTCCCTCAATATTTGAAGATGACGCCGCAACAGCATAGAAATAAACATCGTCCGGACTGACTCTCCGATAACCCGGCAGTAATGCAGCATCAGCAAAAAGAGTGTTGTCGTCAATCCGGTTTTCTTTTCTGGTAAAACTCAAACCGCTGACAGAATGGAAGATTCTCTGATCTCGCAGAGAGCCGTAGATGAATAGATTGACTTTGGCATTACACATAAATCACATATCGAATTTTACTTTTTTTCCTTCAATATTCAATTCCCGCTCCGGATTCTTCCATATAACATAAACAGCTCTTTAAACGCACGAAGAATTACACGCATATTAGCACCGGTTTGTGAACCGGCTGTCCGGGGAAAATGACGAACTCCCTTTTGAGTAATTCGGCAATTTTTCCGTGCGGCCCGAGCCAGAATTTCTGTGTCGATTAAAGCTCCCCTGCTCGATAGCAACATATCATCGAAAATCTCCCTTTTATATAACTTGAAAGCACAGTCGATATCGCGCAGTTTCAGGCCAAACAAAAGGCATACCAGCTTTGTCCAGCACCAGCCGTTGATCTTGCGAACCAAAGGGTCCCGGCGATTCAGGCGGTAGCAGCTAACGATATCGTATTGTTCCATCAACGGTAAAAGCGGAGGCATCTCACTAATATCAAATTGACCGTCACCATCTGTATAAAACACAAGCTCTTTTATCGCTGCCTTAAAACCGGATTGCAATGCAACTCCATAACCAAGATTGCTCTGGTGGTGCACAACCTTTACTCTGCTGTCCTGGCCGGCAATATCATCGGCAATCCGGCCGGTGTTGTCGGAACTGCCATCATTGACGATAATTATCTCAAAATCAATATTGAGTTTTTCGAGAACGGAAAGTGCCTTTTCAACAGTTCTGCCAATATTTTCCTGCTCATTATAACAGGGGAAAAAAACACTGATGGAATGACTCGCCTGATATCTATCGTTGATACCGGATCGTCCGTGAGATGAATCATCAGTCACGGGTCCCTGGTTATGAGATTCGATTACCACGGATCACCACTTCATTCCCTGAGTCATACTTATCAGCAGTTTTATACAGTCGTTATATTGAGCGGCGTGAGATTTCGCAAGCTTTGTATTTCTCTGCGACCTGGCAACCTGCTCCAAATGAAAACTTGCTAATCGTGCCGCTTCAATTCTCTGGCGGAATCCATCTTTTTTTAACCAGTTATCCTTATTTTCGCTATACCTGCGGATATAATCAGCACAAAATTCATTAACGTCAGACCTCAATTCAGTAAAATTCGACGCAAGAAGTATTATTTCCAGCATAGGGGTCGATGACGGTTTTGCATTAAAAGCTTCAATAGCAAATTTTAATCCTTCTTTCCTCTTCTCTGCTGTCCGGTAATATATCAACCAGGCATGGGCACGAATCATATTCTTATGGAATTCATCAGGATATACTGTCTTACCGGTAAATATCCCCTCGAAAAGTTCTCTGCCACGAGGCGTCCTAATGTTGACGTATATTCTTTGCTTGTTATTTAGAAAAACTAAAGGCCAGTTTGGGTCGTTTTCTACTCCCCTTATGGCGTGATAGTAATTGTTTTTATCAGGATCGTTATAAACTGCTGAGGGCATCATGACCAACCAGACATTCTGGTTTGTTAACTGTTGATCCATCCACCGGCCAATCTGTCTATAATCGGCAGTTGTTGGATCTTGTCCTCTGGCC
>CAZMWN010000140.1:0-9114 GCA_964569935.1 uncultured Pirellulales bacterium | reverse complement strand
CCAACGCCGAAGCTGTAATGCAGGCACTGGAACTGCCCTATCGTGTCGCTAACGTCTGCACAGGTGACCTTGGCCGAGGCCAGGCAAAGAAATTCGATATCGAAGCCTGGATGCCCTCACGGGATAATTACTGCGAAACGCACAGCGCGAGCAAATTTTACGAATTCCAGGCAAGGCGAATGAATCTGCGCTATAAAGATCCCGTGACTAAAAAGAACTTTTTCTGCCATACATTAAATAACACTGTTATTGCCTCACCGAGAATTCTGATACCTATCCTTGAACTCTACCAGAACGCTGATGGCTCAATAGCAGTGCCGCAAGTCCTTCGCCCATATATGAACGGCAAAGAAAAAATCACGCAACAATCATAGAAAAGATGCTTGTTCATGATTAAAACCGAAGTGTTCAAACTAACGGCTCAAAGTTTTCTATAGTTTCCGGTTCGTAAACAAACGGAACTTCATCCCGCCATTAAAAAACCTATAATCCCTACCATCCACATAATTAAGAAACTACGACATTTATAAACTCAGGGAAACAGCCCCTTCTCATCACTCCACACAAACCATCAATCAACAATTTTGCTCACACATCTTTATTTCATATATTTTGGGTAGCATCGAAGAGCAACAAGGGGGCAGAGCAAAACATAAAAAGACGAGTAAAAGTCCAGTCGTGGCGGAGGTTGACATTTAATGTATTCCAGAACACCATTGCAAAAACAATGCCTTTTAAGAGACCTGATACTATTTATGGTGTTCGGACTGGTTATGCTGAACACAAAAACAGCCGCATTGGAATTGCATCAGTCAGGAAAAAACAGTTCCGCCAAGGTTCTGCGATCAATGGCAAGGGTATATATGGCCAGCGGTAATTATACTAAAGCACAGCCGCTTGCTGAAAATGCACTGACTCTTGCCAAGAAAAACAACACTTCTGATTCCGAACTCTGCTGGTGCCTGATCGACCTGGCATATCTTTACAAGAACCAGGGCAGATTCGACGATGCCGAAAGTATGTGCGAAACGGGTCTGGAATTGCAAAAAAAGCTTTACTATGAAAATCATCCACACGTTGCAGGCACTCTGAGGATTTTAAGTTCAATCTATCAGGGGCAAGCCAGGTATAACCAGGCCAGAGCCGCCATGGAGCAGGCCATCGCTATTATGCAAAAAAGTCACCTGCCGGGTGACCCAACGCTGGCCCCGTTCCAGGTGGACCTTGCCAGAGTAATGGTTGAACAAGGCAAATTCGAGGAAGCCGAATCCAATTATCTCCAGGCTCTGGAATTAATTAATAATAGCTACGGACCGGATCATCTTTATACCGCGGGAGTACTTGGCAGTGTTGCCGAACTATACACGCATCAGGAAAAATATAGTGAAGCGGAAGATTTAATAAATCAAACATTGGCAATCCAGCAAAGAGTCTATGGTCCTGAACACCATCTCATGGTCCCTGCATGGTTAACGCAGGCCAGAATTTGTCAGGCAAGGAAAGACTACGCCAAAGCGGAAAAACTGCTTAGAAAAGCTCTGGCTGCTGTTGAAAAAGACTGCGGCACCGAGCACCCTCTTACAGGCAGGGTCATGAGCCTTCTGGGCCGACTGTATATCGAGCAGCAGAAGTACGCTCAGGCCCAAAGCATTTGCGAGCGAGCGGCAAATATGCTGGAAAACTCACTGGGACCGGAAAATGACTATACTGCAATTGCGTTCAATAATCTGGCAAAAGTTTATATATGCCAGAAAAGATACTCTGAAGCTCAAGAGCTATGCGACCGGGCGTTAAGTACTCTGGAGAATATCTTTGAACATAATCACCCCAATGTCACTCAGGTACTTGAGACAATGGCCCAATTACAGCGAAAGACTGAGAATATAGCAGAGGTCGCAAAATTAATGTAGCGTATAAATGAGGGTTCCCATTTTGTCTCTTCCGGCAAAATGGGAACCCTAAACATTAAAATCCCCATATTTCTTCGGTATAACTCTCTACAAAACATAGATTATTCTTGTGTTGATGAGAGTGTTTCCTCCGGTATCATCATATTGGGATCTGAGGCTTGCTCCTTCTCTTCAGGTTTCTGTTCATCCTCAACCAGATCAGAAAGTTCCTTTGTCAGATTTCTGGCCTTATAGTCAGGGATTTCATAAATCCATCCCTTATGTCTGACGGTGAATTCTTTTGCTTTATCATCGGCAAGCAGTTTTGCTTCTTTGGCTTTCAACTCCTCCTCCGACTCATCCTTTCTTATCGTAGAAGGTCTTTCCTCTGTAAACTCGGCACTGCATGTTATATATATCTTTCCTTCTTCGGTGGCAATTTCCACAGTGTACTCAGTGGAATCTTTTAATCTGCAAAGGTATTGTTTATCGAAAGACAATTCGTCGGAATTTCTTTTAACATCGTCAAAGCTCAAATTTGTCAAAGCAGTAAAGACGCTCTTACCTTCGGTGCTCTTAAACTTCTTGCCGGCAGGAATATTCTCTAAAACAACATCCTGGCTGTCTTCCTTTGTTTTGAGGACATATTTGCCGCTCTGGAAGTTGACCGTCACTGACTCTATATCATTGCTCTTCACAGAAATCAGCTTCTGCTCAATGAAACTCATCGCCCCGCTTCCAAACCGGGGTACAGTCGATGCTTCATATACCGCATTGCTCGAAGCCAATCTCACATAAGTGCCCTGCCCAAGCTCCTTGGATTTTCCGACAATGATGCCCGTAAGCAATGAGGAATCCGGCTTAAGAAATTTCACAACAGTTCGAGCCTTTTCTTCCGTAACTTCCAGGTCATCATGATTTGCAGTATTGTCGGTGACAAACTGCGAAGTTTCAATCTCCAGGCACTTACTAACCAAATCATTAATCTGGCTTATCTTTGCAGGATAATTGTCCTTGTTGACAACAACAAAACCGGCACCCTGGCGCTTTAGCGTCACTGTATCATCTCCGGTCCCGATAACAATACTGTCTATATCAGCCGGATTGAGGCCCTGGACCATATAAGACGGGCTGCCTGATGCAGACCTGGGTTTATTCGATATCCGCGATTGAACTACAGCCCAAAATAACATACCAACCGCAACAACACCTAATACCATGAGTTTTTTATTACTCATCGATAAAACTCCTGTATAAATTCTTTTAAATTCTAATTTCTAAATTCAAAGCTCCAATTTTTTAGGATTTAGATATTTGGATTTAGGTTTTCGCCGTAAGGCGATCAGGCATCGCTGGCATGACTGATATAATGCCGCTTCTTTACACTTCGATAGATACCTAAAATTATAGCAATCATTAATATAACCACCGGTGCTATGAGCATATTAAAGCCTTGAAATATATTGCCTAAATGCTCAATTCGCTCTCGCTTGTTCAACCTCACTTCATTCAACTGTTGTTGTGCCTGACGTTTTTTCAGTTCAATATCACGTTGCTTCTGAAGTATTGAACTGCCTATAACCACTTCCTGACCTTCCTTTGCCTGAGCGAGAATAGACTGTAGCTCACTTTGGAAGCCGGCAATCTGGGCGTTAAGTGCTGCAACCTCTTGGGCGGTTTCCTCTTCCGCCTGTTTTTCAATTCTATCAACAGCGATAAACGGACGTTTGAAGTTCCCACGCGATCTGATTGAAACCAAATCGCTCGAACCACTCAAATCATCGATTGCATTCAGCAATAGGGCACTATTATCACCAATCACAACCTTGCCGAAGAAAGAATTACTATACGCCAGGGCATCGCTTATAAAGTCAACATCGGCAAAAACCGCCACCGCACAATCTTCCTGTGCCTCTTTTATACCTTTAATCTGCTTCTTGCTCTTTATGGTCTCATTCGGATCATTCGGATCTTCTGATTCGACTTCAATCTCGATACCATCAGGAAAGCTGCTCTTAAAACGACCTGTTACAAGAGAGCCCATTGTCACCGGCTCGGTTCCATCGATAAATCTGCTCATCAGAGTTGATGGATTGAGTATCATCAATTCATACGGATTACTTATTGTAAAAGTGTTACCCTGGTTCGTCGTCATAATAAGCGGAGTTCTCTCTATTACGGGTTCACTTTGTTCAGGCTGATTCGAATCCTCTACAACTTTTTTGAGAATACCCGAAAATAGAACTCTTACTTCGTTAAGCTCTGCGGTCATTACAGAATCCGGATTAAAGCACCCCTGCCCAAGATTCAGCAGCCCAATAATCGGCTCCGGTCTGCTGGATTGTCTTATAGCCCGCGCTTCTGCCAGATTTCTGTCACCGGCAAATGTATTTTCCGGCATCTCAATACCCCAGTTTCCAAGAAGTTTATTGAGCTGGGAACTGCGAGATTGCTGTATGCCCATTTGCATGGCCGTTTGATCAGGAGTGTCCGCATAGCAATGGGGATCAACACACACAATTGTTCTGCCACCCTTGAGAACAAACTGGTCTATTGCAAACAAGGTTTTTTCCGGAAGCTCTTTTGGATGGATAACCAGCAGAATATCAACATCGTTAATGTCATTGACATCTGTTGATACTTCTGAGACTTCATACTTCTTCCTTAAGTGCTCAACGATAGTCCATGCTGGCTTCGGCCGCTGACCCTGCCTCATCATCATCTGGGCCATATACCCGCTCATGTCGTCGCCCATAACCGGCAGTGAGCTCATGATACCAATCCTGGTTTTCTGCCGGGTGACTGCAGTATCAATCAGATAGCTGATATCATACTCAACAAAGTTCTGTCGGTCCGGCGAAAAGAACGGGATGACCTTTTCAACTCCAAATTGTGTCTGTACCACCAAACCGAAGAAAAAATTCTCTTCCTCGGTTATACGATACTGCTGGAGGCCATAACGCATCGCCGCCACTTCATCATCAGAGAAAGGTCTCGGGTCGATAACATCCAGCTCAACCATACCTTTGGATTCGGCAACATATTCTTCCAGCAGGGCTTTGACGAACTCGTAGTAGTTGTTGAAATACTTAATCTGGTCCGGCCCTTTAAGCGCAGCAGTCTTTGCGTAAAATAATTTGGCCTTAATTGGCTGATTCAGTTTAGCCAAAATTGATTTTGTTCCATCAGAAAGTGTATAAAGCTTCTGGTCGGTAATATCAATTTTCCATGACTTCCCAATATTCTGACAAATACTTATTGCGGAAAAAACAATCACTAAAACAAAGCCGGCTCCAATAATTGCTCGTATTGTTCGGTTCATTATCTGGCCTTCCTTTCATCCAAAACAATACTACTGGCGGCAATCCACCCTATGATTAACAACAAAAAATAGGAGATATCAGTAAAATTCAGAACACCTCTCTGGATCGACTCAAAGTGTGTCTGAAAACTCATACTCTCTATCGCTGAAACCAGACCGGCTGGTAAGAACGTTGAGACATAATTGAGTGTGGTCGGCATACCTGCAAAAACAAGAACCGCACAGGCAACCACTGAAAGGACAAAACTAATTACCTGGTTTTTACTAATCGCCGAGAAAAAACACCCGATAGCGAGAAATCCGCCCGCCATTAAAAAGCTGCCTAAGTAACCGGTGATTATCAAACCTACATCGGGATTGCCAAGATAGCTGACAGTAATCACCATCGGAAAAGTCAATGCCAATGCAATCGCCAGGAACAGCCATGCTGCAAAAAATTTCCCCAGAACAGCCTGCGTGATAGTTACCGGCAAAGTGAACAGCAGCTCAATCGTCCCACCTTTGCGTTCCTCAGCCCACAAACGCATCGCTGTCGAGGGCACCATAAAAACAAACAGCAGCGGCAAATTCATAAAAAAAGTTCTCATATCTGCCTGCCGCATTTCAAAAAAGCCCTCCTTAAACGTCAGGTACCCGGAGAAAAACAAAAAGATCACCAAAAAGACGTATGCAAGAGGTGTCGTAAAATAACTTTTTAATTCCCTCTTGAACACTGCCAAAAAACTATTCATATCTGTTCTCCTGAAGCCAAAAAAACAAATTTCTAAGCACTTTTTACCATCGTGATTTTTCGAAAAACTTCATCAAGACTGCACTGATGCTGCTCCTTTAATTCGGCTGGTGTAGAATCGGCAAGAATTCGCCCCTTGGCGATGATTATCGTCCTCGAGCAAACAGCCTCTACCTCTTCGAGAATGTGTGTCGAGATAATAATACATTTGTCTTTTGCCATTTGGTTTATGAGTTTTCTTACTCCATGTTTTTGATTTGGATCCAGACCATCAGTCGGCTCATCAAGAATGAGTACATCTGGGTCGTGAATTAATGCCTGAGCCAATCCCACACGTCTTTTGTATCCCTTCGACAATGTCTCAATCGTCTGATGATAAACCGACTCAATCGAACACATCGGGACAATCCTGTCCAGTGTTTGTTTGCGGTTCTTGCCCGTAATTTCTCTGACATCGCAAATAAAATTCAAAAACGCCCCTACTGTCATCTCGTTATACGCCGGCACATTCTCGGCCAGGTAACCAAGCGACCGCCTGACATTGATGGGATTTTTAAGAATATCGTAACCACATACAGTTGCCGTCCCGCTGTCGGGCCGTAAAAAACACGCTAAAATTCGCATCGCAGTTGTTTTACCGGCCCCATTCGGCCCGAGAAGACCCAGAACCTCTCCCTTTTCAACATTGAACGATATTCCGTCAACAGCCACCACTGGACCGAAACTACGCCGAAGCTCTTTGGCTTCTATCATTTCAATCTCCAATAAATTTATGCCAGTTTTTTTACCACTCTACCTGTTCCGTCTCGTACGGGATTTGTATAAATTTACCTAAAAATCCTTGACAGTCAATACCCAAATCCCAATTATTTTGTTCAAAAGTGGCGATTATAAAATGCTTAATTTTTTTGACAAGAAGAATTTCGCTAAATACATCAACGAAACTTAAAATACCTTAAATAGTTATATATTTTCAATTTATAGAAAAAATCGAATCGATGAGCCGAGTCGCAAAAGTAAAATGCACCGATTATCACAGCAGTATCGCTAAGGCCCTTGACCTGATTGATGCTGGTGTTCATTTGCCGCAGGAAGGGCTTATTATCATAAAGCCGAACCTAACTAACTCTTCGCCGCCACCGGTGACAACAAACGTTAAAGCAGCCGAGGCGGTGTATAAATACTGTAAAATCCACACAAAAGCAAAAATTGCCATCGGCGACGGTTGTGGTTCCGGTAAAACTCCGGATTTGTATGCGACATTGGGATATACAGATATGGCTAAAAAGTACGGCATAGAATTGATCGATTTCAATGAGGCAGAAACGATTACCCTTAAAAACAATAACGCCTTCCAGTTAAAAAGTTTTCACATGCCACGAATTGTTCAGAAGGCTTTTATCATATCTCTGCCGGTACTTAAAGACCACAGTTTTACAAAGACTACAATCGCTATGAAAAATATGTTTGGTATCGCATCGGGAAAATTCTATGCCGGTGGCTGGAACAAATCGAAACTGCACAGCCCCTCGACCGACAAATCCGTTGTGGATATTTGCACGTACAAAAAGCCTGATCTGTCAATTGTCGATGCCTCTGTTGCACTCAAGGGAATGCACCTGGCAGGCAAACACAAAAAATTAGACCTGATCTTAGCCGGCTTCGATCCCGTTGCTGTTGACACTATCGGCAGCGAGCTACTCGGCCATAATCCGAAAAAGATTGAATATCTTATTCTCGCCAACGGCCTGCTCGGAACTATGAACAACATTGAAATAGTACCGAATGGATTAAAACCTTGCTAAATATTAAAATATTGGTAGAAAAAAAAAGCAAAGGCGGATTTTAAAAAACAAGAAGCGCCTTGAGCAGAAAAAGCAAGACAAAGGCGAAGAAAAAATCCAGAAACAAAATCAAAAATCTGAGGAAAGTATAAAACTAATCCGTCAAGGAATTGATAAATTCCTTTTTTACGCATGGTTTAAGCGGTTTGTCTCTATATACTGAGTATACATCGGTATTGCTTTGAGGATTTTTTACCGTTTAATTACTGGCTGTTGTCCTCAAGCAATTTTCTGAGGTACTCGTTTTCCCGGCGTGTCGCTTCAAGATCGAAGACCTGATATTTGATGCAGACCCGCAGGTAATCCAATGACTCCTGCAGGCTGTTGATACTTTTCTCAAGCTTCTTACGGTTTGCCTGTGCCTGTTGGGCAAGTTTTGCTAATTTTCTTTGCTGCGGATCGGCCGTCTCACCGAATTCCTTGACCAGTTCGTTAAGTTTGTCTTCCAGGTTTGCCTCGTCCATCAAATCACTCTCCTCAAGATAGCATCTTCTTTTCGTCACCCTAAGTGTGGAAATTTCCCCCAAAGCCACATACATATATAGAGCAAAAGCTATGCCTGAACATTTTAAAAGCTTTTTTGTGATCATTTTCGCCGATTTCGCCCCAAAAACAGCGAAAAATGGGGTTTTGTTTTCCGCTTCTGAGTTTTGTTACAACTGTCCGGAGACCAACTATTATAAGGTTTGAAAGTCTGTGTTGAAAAGCATCAACATTTCATGCACCAAAGCTGTATTACAATTTTCATAACAGCTTAATTTAGACAAATTTAAATAATTGTTGATATTTATAAACACCAATGTTGCTTTTCGGCTCAAAATATGATTTAGAGGCATAAAAGTAGCTATATAAATAATTTCAATTCTGCCCAAGCCTTAAATTTTGGATATCATGCACAGAATTCTTCTATTTGGCCTTGAGAGTCTGGTAGCCATAGTGTGCGATAAGATGGTCGAGTATCACCATTGCCGTATAATTCTCAGCAACCGGCCATATCCGAGCCACAATCGTCGGATCACGCCGTGTAATTGCTGCAAGCTGCTTGTTTTCCAGAGTATATTTATCAATCGTTTGCTGCGGTTTGTCTATCGTGGGCGTCGGTTTAACCGCAAGTCTGACAATAATGGGTTGGCCTGTGGAAAGGCCGCCTGTAATACCGCCGGCATTGTTTGAATCGAACACAACTTTACCACCTTCGGCATGCATTTGGTCGTTATTTTCATAGCCGGTCATATCCTTTACGCCAAAACCGGCACCAACCTCGACGCCCTTGACGGCACCGATACCGAGCATTTTTCCCAATTCGCCGTCGAGTTTATAAAAAACCGG
>CAZMWN010000139.1:0-9132 GCA_964569935.1 uncultured Pirellulales bacterium | reverse complement strand
TTGCTGTCTTTAATGCATCGCTGTCAACAACACCACCACGTGACGCGTTAACAAATACGCAGCCTTCCCTAAGCGATTCGAAAAAATTCTTATCGGCTAAATGAAAAGTTCTATCAATCCCTTCAAAAGTCAATGGTGTATGGAAAGTAATAAAATCGCAATTAAAAAGTTCCTGTATCGGAAGATATTTCGCATCGTCGGTTTGCCTGTACAAAGGAGGGTCGTTCAAAAAGACCTCCATCCCCAAAGCCTCGCACTTTTTAGCTACTCGGCTTCCTACATTGCCGACACCGATTATGCCAATCGATTTACCTTCGAGACTTATTTCGTGCTTTTTACTAATTTCGAGAAGCCCGGCAATGACATATTCGGCGGCGGAATTTGCATTCGAGCCCGGCGCCGATGCAAAGCCGATATAATTACGCCTGAGAAAATCCAAATCGATATGGTCATAGCCGATAGTCGCAGTAGCAACAAAACGTAACTTGCTGCCGGTTAATAAATCTGCAAATACAGGTGTGATACTGCGTACCAAAAGAACATCCGCATCGGCGACTACATCGCGCGTTATCTCCCGGCCTCCAACAACCTCGACATCGCCTATCGAAGAAAAACACTCCCGAACAAATGGAATATTCATATCTGCAACTATCTTCATCTTTGGTATCTTATATTTCCCTTTGTGCCGCTAAAGTTCAAACCCTGCAATCTCGGTCCCGCAATCGGGACATTTCGAGTCCTTTATGTTATTTGCACCAATCTGGTAGCCAACACGTTCGATCAACATGCTTCCACAATTATAACAGAATGTACTCTCCGATTTCGATCCCGGCACATTGCCGAGGTAAATATAATGCAGCCCTGCGGATTTGCCTATCTCATAAGCTGCCTCCATACTGCCAAGTGGCGTAGGCACCGAATCCAGATATTTATACTGCGGATGGAATCTGCTGATATGCCAGGGGACATCAGCGCCGGCACTATTGACGATAAAATCTGCAAGCGCTTTTATTTCATCATCAGAATCATTTTCGTCCGGCACCAGCAGCGTTGTAATTTCAAGCCAGATATTTGTCTTTTTGGCAACATAGCTAATCGTATCGAGAACCGGCTGCAGTCGGGCCTTGCACAACCGCTTGTAATAATCTTCGCTAAACGCCTTCAAATCGATATTGATTCCGTCGAGCCAATCTGCGGCAAAATCGATTGCCTCTTTAGTCTCAAAGCCGTTACTTACAAAGACATTCGTCAGGCCTTTTTCTTTTGCCAGCCGCCCGCAATCATTACACAACTCCATAAAGATGGTCGGCTCTGTATAAGTATAAGCGATGCTCTTGCACTCGCTACGGACAGCCGCCTCGACTATCCACTCCGGGCTTATTGCCTGTCCGTTGATTTGCCCGTTCTCGATAGCCGCCTGGCTGATTTGCCAGTTCTGACAGAACTCACAGCGGAAATTGCAGCCCATAGTAGCGACCGAGAAGCTGCGTGAGCCGGGCTGGAAGTGAAAAAGCGGCTTTTTCTCGATAGGATCGGGATTAGCCGAGCAAACCTTGTCATAATTGAGCGAATACAGCACACCGGCTATATTCTGACGGACCATGCACCGACCCAGTTTCCCATCGTCAATCACACACCGCCAGTTGCAAAGATTACACTTTACCTTGTTTCCATCGCCGGAAGGCTCCCATAATACCGCCTGTTTGAGATTTTTTGTTGATACCATTATTCAACCCAACCTGAATCCGCTTTATTTTTCCTGCTAAAATATACATAATAATAGTCAGGCAAAGGCAATCTCGCAAGGAAAAGACGAACCGGTTTGATTTTATAAAGCAATTGTCACATAATCAGGAGCAAAATCTTTATGAGTATATTATCCGCCATAGGGAATACGCCGCTTATAGAATTGACAAATCTCAACAGCAAAAAACCATCTGTCAGGCTATTCGGAAAATTCGAAGGGGCCAACCCGGGTGGTTCGGTCAAAAAATGACCTCCGGCACAATTGTTGCGATTCTTCCCGACCGCAGCGACCGCTACCTGAGCACAATGCTGTTCATGTCAGTCTGCGCCAAATGCCCACCATAACAAACTCAAATCGCATCGATGTACCAGTAAAAAGTAGTGCCGTTTCCGTTAAATGAGTTTAACTTTTCTCCTTATGTCATTCCGCACTTGATGCGGAATCCATAATAATCTAGTACTTTGTCACTTCTTAATTGAAGAGTGTCATTCTGAGCAAAGCGAAGAATCTGGGCATCGATAGCCAAATGTTTCGCCTGTCGGCTCAACATGAAAAGTCTGTAATACATGTGTGACAAAGCATTAATTAAAACCATCCACTCTTGTCACGGCGATTTATTAACGGTTAGCTCACCTTATTCCCTTAGTGGTTACCACCCGCCGATTAATCCTTAATAAGTGAAACTAATATTGTTGTCAAAATACCGATAGAACTTATTACGACACCTAAAACTACCCAAAACCATATATTATCTCTTGACCAAAGTTCAAATGTTCCCAATATTGTGCAATATTTCAGTCCAATATTGTAACCCTCTTCAGTCAAGAAAATTTTTGGTTCTCCATATTCCTCCGTACCTGCAGGTTTACCATCTTCATATTTTACTCTTCTGGGTCGCTCACAAGTAGAGAAAGTCAACATACCTTTAAATTCAAGTTTGGTTTTGAGACGAAATAACTCAAGTTCATCCCTTAAATCCAGTAATCTGATTATTTCTTCACTACTAACTTCACATGCTATCCCAGAATTCTTTGCTCTTTCAGCATAGATTGCTAATAATTTTCTTTCTTTTTTAGGTAGCCACATAATCTATATCAATTATTTTATAGAAAAGATTCTTAGCTTTGTGAAATGCTCTTTTATTAGTGAATCATTATTAAATATATTCACATGATTAATTTACCTTTGTATTCTTAGTTCTTTTCCCAACTCTTTTACCGTACGGAGAGCTTCAATAAATTCTGAATCACCCTGATAACCTAAACTTTGTGCTTTCTGCACATCATTCCAGGCTTTATCGTATTCTTGTATTTTAGCATAAGAAAATCCACGATAATAAAAGGCAGAACCTTCCGGTGGATTTATTTCAATGGCTTTGTTGAAGTCTGCGATAGCTAAGACAAATTCCTTTTTATTGAAATAGGCAAGTCCACGACCATAGAACGCTTCACCTTCCATTGAATTTTTCTCAATGGCTCTATTAAAGTCGGAGATAGCTAAATCGTTTTCCTGTTTTTGAACATAAGCAATTCCACGATAACAAAAAATTGTACCTTCTGTTGGATTTATCTCAATGGCTTTGTTGAGGTCGGATATAGCCAAGCCATATGCACCTTCCTCCACATAAGCAATTCCACGAAACAAAAATGGCTCAAAATCACTTGGATTTATTTCAATGGCTTTGTTGTAGTCGTTGATAGCTAAGTCTATTTGCCCCTTCACTTCGTAAGTACGTGCCCGATTATAATAAGCTCTTGCCAACCTTGGATTTATCTCAATAGCCTTGCTGTAATCAAAGATAGCTAAATCATAAGCACCTTCTTTAGAATAAACAAGTCCTCGACCATAATATGCTTTTGCAAAAGACGAGTTCACCTCAATAGTTTTGGTATAATCTGATATTGCCAAAACACATTCATCATTCATTGTGTAAATGCGCGCTCGGTTATAATAGGCTTCTGCAAGATATGGATTTAACTCTATTACCTTTGTGAAGTCTAAAATAGCCAACTCATGCTGACCCCTCAAATCATAACAATTTCCCCGATAGAAGTATGGTTCTGCGAATTCTGGATTAGCTTCGATAGCCTTATTATAATAAAAGATGGCTTTGTCAAAGTTGCCACTTTCAAAATAAGCCTGTCCCTTGGAACAGAAAGTCTCTGTTTCTTCTGTGTCAGCCATTATAGACGATGGAGTGTGGTTCAAAAGTCGATATGTTAAGATGCTTATAAATCCTACGGCAAGAACAAAAACTATTGTCCATTTTGATTGTGTCATATTTTGTTCACCTATTTAGATTTTCTCTTGATTCAAGACACTTCCCCATGATAAAAGATCATTTGCTGCTGTTAATTTATCGACTGCTTTTTAAGGTCGTATAACTGAGTCAATTCCGGAATGTTAAAAATACGTAGAACTACGTATGCCGATGGATTGAGATTGCCGCGCTGCGCTTGCAATGACGGCATTTCTTGTCATCTCGACTGAGGCCGCAGGCTGAATGGAGAGATCTATTCAGATTAGATTCCTCGACTTCGCTGTGCTACGCTCGGAATGACAAACGTGTGGATTCCTGTATGTCATATCCTATACCCTATACGCTATACGCTTGAGTATCGTATCAAGGACAATTTTGACGAAAAACGGGGATTTTGCTTGCATTTCGGCGGTTTTTTGGTATAATACCGACCTCCCGTAAGGGACGCCTAAGGCGGAACAATCGATAGTTCATTGTTCGTAGTTCATCGAAAAACAAAGGGAGAGGCAGGTAATAGCGTATAGCGGATAGGAGTCTCTTCGGGGGTAAATGAGTACATGAGTAAAAGTGTGAATCAAATAAGATACGCACTCATTAACGCATATACACATCAACGCATATACACAACTTGTTCGACAAGTGTCGAGAGTTCTCTACAATTCGGCCTTTTTTTTGCAAAACAAAGCCAATTTCCAAAATGTCCAAATGGTCTTAAAACTAATTAATACAAGGCTTTATAAGAATTTATGTAGTCTTATGCGAGTCAAAAACAAAGCCAATTCAAACCCAATTCAGAGCCAAACAAAGCCAAAACGAATCCAATTTTTCGTATTGAGTGCTGCGTGAAGGGTATTGCGTAAAAGAATATAAGCTCTTTGAAATAAACATAATATGAGAAATTGTCCGATTTAAGGGCAGGATTAGCATCGGGCTAAAATTTTAATCGGATGGCTAACGGTGCAATCGCTTATATGTTCGATTTGCATTTTGCAGGTGGAACACTCGGTAAGGACGTTTTTGATAGGTGATTTATTTAGGGCGTCTTTTAAGCCGGAAGCAATCTGCGAGGAGAGTTCATAATTTTTCTTTTGCATGCCGAACGTACCGGCGATACCACAGCAGCCGGCCTTAAGGTCAACGACCTTTACACCGCAAAACTCCTGCAGCAGTTTGATACTCGCCGTCTCGTCGCCGACCGCACATAAGTGACATGGCAAATGATAAAGGTACTCTTCTGTCACCGACTTTGTCGGAGCTTTCAACTTACCCTGGTTGTAAAGGCCGAACAAATAATTCATCAGCTCGTAAGTATTTTCGGAAACGAGTTTCGCATCTTCACCGGAAACGAAATGGCGAAGCTCATCTTTCAAACACAAAGCGGCACTCGGCTCGGAGCAAACGATTTTGTAACCTTCGCGGACAGCCTTTGCCAGATGCTTGACGTTGTATGACAGATCTTTGCGTGCTCGTTTAACATTGCCATAAACAATCGCCGGCAGGGGGGCGGGCAATTGCTTCGGCAAAATGACTTCGACATCGTTCGCCCTTAAAACATCGAGTACGGCAAAGCCCAATTCGTGGTCGTTATAATTCGCGAATGTATCGACGAAGTATGCAACTTTATCGACAGGGTTTTCTATCGGCTCACAGGAGACCAGATATTTTCGTCCGGATTTTAGGAACGAGCCGCGTCTAAACTTCGGCATAGCCCTTCGCTTATCGATACCGGTAAGTTTCTCCAATAGCCAACTGAATATCGGCAGCCGCATTACGAAATTAGATATCGGCGAAAAAATCCCGCCCAGCATACTCAGGTAGCGATTGTTACTAAGCAGACGCTCGGCACGACGTAAACCTTTTCGTTTTGCATATCGTGCCCTGGCGGTCGCCATCAGCTTGGAAATATCGACACCGGAGGGACATTGCAACTGGCAGGCCTTACAGTTCACGCATAAATCCAGGAACTTTCTAAACTCCTTCGATTCGAATTCCTTATCGTCCATCTGCCCGGTCGCCCAGAATTGCAGGATATTCGCTTTTGCCCGTGAGCTGGCCAATTCCTCACCCATTGCTCGAAATACCGGACACATTCGCAAATCGGATTCCCTGCTAAGACAGAGTCCGCAGCCGTAGCATTGCTCAATTTCCAGCTCAAGCTCATCCTTTTCGAAAAGCAAATCGCTTTTGGCTCGCTCGGCTAAAACCTTATGCTCCCTTCGCAGGTTTTTAACCATCACATCAGGGTCATCGTTAATTATCTTGCCCGGATTGAGCAAACCTTCGGGATCGAATATCTTCTTGATTTTGCACAGTAATTCATAATATTGGTCCCCGTACTGTTGTCGGATGAAAGCTGCTTTTGCCAGTCCATCCGCGTGTTCTCCGCTGATTGAACCACCCAACGACCAGGCAAGCGAAAATACTTCTTTTGCTATCGCCTGCATCTTGTCCCGCTCCGCCGGCTCTCTTAAATCCAGGAAGGGACGCAAATGCAGCTCACTGTCACCGGCATGGCCGAAGAACGACATCTTGATATCATATCGCTTGCTAATCGCCTGCATACCGGCAATGTATTCACCAAGTTTATTATGGTCGACAGAGACATCTTCCATAAATTCGGCAGGATGCTTTCTGCTTCTTTTTCTATACAGCAGCGGCCCGGCGTCCTTGCGCGACTTCCACAAACGAGCCTGTTTGTCCAAGTCAAGGACCACGGTCCTGCCGCTCGCCAATTGTCCGACCAACGAATCGGTATTTTCTATCATTTCTTTTACCCGTTCGGGTGTTTGGCCTGTGTGTTCGACCAGAAGAACCGCAGCAGCGCCTGCCGGTAGAATGTCCCGATATTCAGGCAAAGCATCAGATGCCAAATCAATTAAAGTTTTATCCATCAATTCGCACGCTGATGCGCCGCTATCAACAATAAAAGGCACCGCCTTAGCCACATTCTCAAGAGAGTCAAATTCAAGCTGCAGCAGAGCCTTTGCCGAGTGAACTGGAACCGTTCTGAGTGCGATCTTTGTAAAAATAGCCAACGTCCCTTCAGAACCCGTCAGCAGCCGAGCTAAATCAATCCTGCCATCATGGCAAACCCCCGCAATTGTGTAGCCGCTACGGTTTCGCCTTGATTTGGGTAATGCATCTGCGATAACTTCCTGCTTATCAGAGAGCACAGAGAGACACTCTTTTGCGATAAGAGCAACTTCATCATCCGGTGAGTGCTCCGGATCAAAATCATTTCTAAATTCAACCACACTACCGTCGGCCAGAATCGCCTCGATGCTTTCCACATAGTCACCGATGTAACCATATTGGAGCCAATGAGCACCGGTTGCATTATTTGCAACACAAGCTCCGACCACTGCCCGATTGGCACTGGAAGGGTCGGGCCCGATTTTCCTGCCGAACCGTGCAAGATATTTATTCAAATCATCCAGCACAACTCCCGGCTCACAAATTACCTTTCGGCCTTCGTCCTCTGCAACAAGAATCCTGTTCATATGCCGGGTCATATCAAAAACAATGCCGCCGCATAGTGATTCACCCGCCACTCCGCTTCCGGCTCCGCGAGCAACCACCGGTATTTTTTTGGCACTGGCATACTTCAAAACGGCTGCTATATCACCAGCATCGCGAGGCATTACCACGCATTGAGGAACAATTCGGTAAATGCTTGCATCGGTACTGTAGGCGGCTCTGTGCAATATATCTGCAAAAACATCCCCACAGACAATTTGAGACAAGTCAGAGGCAATCTGTTCCGGTTCGTTCTTCATCTTTACACTATTTCTTTATGCTTTCACCCACACACTGTTTCGTGGCTTGAACGGATTTTATGCTACTGAAAATCACGAGGCAGAAACTGGGCCTGAGAAATGGAACCGCTCATCCGCAGGACTGCAAGGTCGTCTTCACTTACCTGTCCATGGATGAACTGTTGAACAGCAGGATGTGGATGATTTCGAATGTGATCGACATCGCCGTCGGCAATAATCTTGCCATTATGCAGCATAATAATACGATCTCCGACCTTGTAAGCGCTGGCCATATTGTGTGTAACGACAACTGTTGTGACACCAAGCTCTCTTTGCAGCTTTAAAATTAATTCGTTAATGATATCGGAGCGTATAGGGTCCAGACCCGTTGTCGGCTCATCATACAAAATGATTTCCGGATTCAGCGCTATAGCCCTTGCCAACGCAACCCTTTTACGTTGCCCCCCGGAAAGATCCGCTGGATAATAATTTTGAAAACCATCGAGACCAACCATAGCAAGTTTAGACTTGACAAGCTCTTCGACCTGCCTCCAATCGGTAATTTTAAAGTGTTGTCTAATTGGAAATACAATATTTACACTAACGCTAAGACTGTCAAACAGCGCCCCTCCCTGGAAAAGAAAACCGTAATGTGTACGTATCTTATTTAATTCACTTTCTTCAATATTATCGATTCTCTTCTTATTAAAATAAACTTCCCCGGAATTCGGCCTTAGCAGAACTATCAAATGTTTAATAAAAACCGTCTTTCCACACCCGCTGGGCCCGATCACAACGGTTGTCTTACCCTTTTCTATGGAAATAGAAATATTATTTAGGACAAGCTTGGGTCCGAAATTTTTTGTGAGGTTCTTAACCTCAAGAATACCATTGTGACTTGTCTGCGTGGCCTGATTTATCTTGTCTTGCTCTTTCACTTTTCTTCCTAATCAAACTGAATTCGTGCAAAACTCCTGTGCTTAACTCTCTGCCTAATATCAAACGAGACCTTTAATCGGCCAAAATGTACTGTAAATAGATTTGAAAATCACCGCCAGTGCAAAATCCAGCGCCAAGATAGAAATAAAACTGGCCACAAATGCCTCTGTGCATGCCTGCCCGACACCCTGGGCGCCTTCCTTACACGTAAAACCTTTATAGCAGCTGATTGCAGCAATAGCCACACCGAAAAAGAAACCTTTTACAACTCCGATAGATACATCCCACAGTTCCACACCTTGAGCACTAAAGCTCCAATATGCCCGACTGTTAATGCCAAATTGGATAACACTGATGAAGTACCCACCGATGATCCCCATCAAAACTGCAAATATAATCAAGAAGGGCGTAAGCAGCAAACAGGCCAGAAT
>CAZMWN010000138.1:0-9136 GCA_964569935.1 uncultured Pirellulales bacterium | reverse complement strand
CCATCGGTGTTTGCTAGGGTGTTGGAGTATAAGACGGCGAAGGTTTCTATATGTGGTGCTGTTCGAACACCGGGGATCTATTCACTTCGTAATGACCAGATGTCCCTTGTTGCCCTTATTATGGAAGCTGGGGGCATAATCGATGAAGGGGCTACTCTTATCCGGATAATTCACTCTGAAGATATATCCGGACATGATAGTAAAAAGATATCTGAAAAAATCGTAGAACAAGCGATTGAAGAGTCCTCTAAGCCGATTAATACTGGATTAATTGAGTCTTCCACATCTTGTCCAAGCTCGAATGAAATCGATGTTCAGTTGAGTTTCAAACAATCCTCCCCACAAAGCACAGCGGGAGTGATGAAAATAATCTGTGATGATAAAATCCTTCTTAATGAGCAGATGGATGTTACCAGTGAGATAGAAAGGCTGGTTTTATTAAAGCAGTTATCCTGGAGGGAACCGCGAGTTTCAACTGCTGATGTGGAACGAAAGCTTTACGCATTGGCCGAAATGATTCAGTCCGGTTATAGTGGAACCGGAATTGACAACAACAGTATAAACGAAAATGTAAATCCAAGTACAAATATAGACAATACCTGGAACGTGAACGGGATTATAAATGAAGGGAAGACAAAACAGGAACTAAAAGTTTTTGCAGATAATACTGCGACATTGCCAAGAGCGGAACCGAAATTGTTTAAGCCTGTTTATAACAAACACAACACTACAAACAATATATTGAATCAAAATATATATTCAAACGCGGGTCTTAACATAGGTAATTCAAAACAAAATGTGAACACAAACAAGGCAATCAATGAGGAACTTCTTGAAATACTTGATATGGTAACAAACCAAAATACTTTGAAAAAAAACATGACAGATGAATTTCAGGAATCCGAATCTATTATTCTTCCGGTCAAAGGATTCAATATCCCATTTATCGATGTTACACTCCAAGACGGTGATAATGTAATAGTTGAACGACTCGAGCAGCCTCTTTTTTCTGTTATAGGACTTGTCAGCAGACCAGGCAACTTCTCTTATCCACCAGATGTTGAGTACAATTTAATGCAGGCACTTGCATTTGCCGGTGGATTAGACCCAACTGCTGAGCCTCGCTACACTACTATTTATCGCTTGAAGCCGGATGGTACGATTGTTAATGCAACTTTCGAAATTGTACATGTTGGAAATAGTTCACAACTTACAGATGCTTTAAACACTCGCATAAAACCTGGTGATATTATTTCTGTGGAACATACACCCAGAACACGCACAAAGGTATTTCTGGACAGGGTCTTCAGGATTAATATGGGCACATACTACAACTTAAGCGATGCATGGGATAATTAAGAATTGATTTGAAAATATCCAACTGAAAGAAACTATTGTGAATAAAATGATAAGCCAAAAGGAAAATCATAACATGGTTGGAGGAAACGGCTTGTATAGGGATATACCACCAACAGTAGGATTAATGCCCGAGAACCTAATCCAAGTTATATGGCGCAGCCGTTGGATTGTATTGCTTGCAACAGTTTTTTCTTTAATATTGGCTGTAATCTATATTGCCAAAGCTACACCTATCTATACAAGTACTTCTCGAATCTTTGTTGAGCAAAGTGGCCCTAAGATTATCACCACGATGGAAGAGGGTGTGATGACCCAGTCCATAAATTACCTCTATACCCAAGCTGAATTGCTCAAATCTACACCTATTCTTTCTGCTGTCCTTGATAAATCGGGTATCAGGCAAATGCGGACATTTACCAGAATGGATAATCCGGTTGGATTCTTGAAAAAAAACTTGGAAGTTTATGTAGGTAAAAAAGATGATATTATCAGTTTATCGTTCAACTCACCTTATCCCACCGAGGCCGCTCAGATGGTCAATGCAGTTGTGGATTCCTATGTAACTTATCATTCAACCCGCAAACGCAGCACCTCAGCAGAAGTCCTGAAGATTCTTCAAAGTGAGAAAAACAAACGTAGCAAGGAGCTGGCGGATAAACTCAAAGCCATGATGGACTTTAGGCAAGAGAATGAGGCACTGGCATATGAAAACAGACAGGGAAATATAGTAATCGATCGGCTTGAAAGACTATCCACAGTTTTAACAGAGGCACAACTAACGACCATTGAATACAAATCTGTTTACGAATCCACAAAGGAAATGGTTAGCGATCCGACCAAACTCATGCAGTTCATAGAAGCACAGCGTGCAACAGCCGTATACTTGCCTGTAAGTAGTGAAAAAGCAGAACTCAAATCCAAACTTGACCAACTGGAGCTTAGCCTTAAAAATCGTATGCGTCAGGTTGCTCCAGGCCATCCTGTGATTGCAGCATTCCAGAGTGATATCGACCGTGTGAAGGCACAAATTTCTGATCTGGATGCCGAGTTCGCAAAGGCTCAATTCGCCGTGGCAGAACAGCAATTCCTTGCAGCTAAGGAAAAAGAAAATCAAATAGCCAAATACTATGAAAACCAACGTCAGCAGGCTTTCGACCTAAATGAGCAGATTGCTCAGTATACGTTATTGCAGTCCGACTGGGAGCAGACAAAGAAGTTATGCGACATACTTGATGACAGGATAAAAGAGCTGAATATAACAGAAGATACCGGGGCTCTTAATATAAGTATTCTTGAGGTCGCACGTCCAGCAGAAGCACCCTCAGAACCCAAAAAGGCCAGATGTATGGCTTTAGCATTGATAATAGGCCTTATGCTCGGAGGAGGCTTAGCATTTCTTCGCGACTTGATGGACCAAAAGCTGCATTCAGCAGAAGAAATTTCAATGGTGCTCGGTGTGCCGGTTCTGGGCGTGGTACCATCAATGTCCAAACGGGATAATGTTACAGAACGGGGCCGGAAAGTTTATCTGGATTCTAAATCTTCCTGGGCGGAAGCTTATCGCACAATACGTACAGCGGTATTCTTCGGTGCACCAAAAGGCGAATCAAAGACAATGCTTGTCACTTCCCCCGCGCCATCTGACGGCAAGACAACCCTTGTCAGTAATCTGGCAATAGCAATGGCACAGGCCGGGCAAAGAACACTCATTCTCGATGCAGATTTCCGAAAACCAATGCAGCACAACATTTTTGGAATTAACCATGAGCATATAGGACTAAGCAGTGTGCTTGCCGGTACTATGGCGTTACAAAAAGCCATCCAACCTACTGAAATAAAGGGATTGGATATTCTCTCTCGCGGACCAGATGTGCCCAATCCATCCGAGATACTCAACAGTAATAGCTTCGCTAAAGTTTTAAAACTTCTTTCAGATAAATACGACCGCGTTATTGTAGACTCACCACCGGTTATGCCTGTCACTGATGCGCTGATACTTGCTGCTATTTGTGATATAACTCTTCTGGTATTGAGGGCGGAAAAATCTACCAGAAAAGTAAGCCAGCAGGCCCGGGATGGGTTGTTAAGCGTGGGCGCGCATGTGCTCGGAGCAGTCGTGAACGGTGTTCGAAAGGAAAGCAGATACGGTTATTATAGCGGCAGCGGGCAGTATTATGATAACGACTCTCGCAGAAATAAAAAAATCAGTAATAAAAGAACTGTGGCAGTAATGTAAGGATTTAATAATTTAATATTATTGAAGGAATAGAACAAACGAATGATAGACTCTGTTAAAAGCAATATGAGAGACGTCATTAATAATCGTCTTGGAGGTCAGGTATGTGAAAGGTACATTGATATTCACTGCCACTGTCTGCCAGGTGTTGACGATGGTCCTGCTACTATATCTGAGACATTGATGCTTTGCCAAGCATTGGTTGCCGAAGGTATATCTACTGCAGTGGCAACACCACACCAGCTCGGTCGATTTGAAGGCCGTAACAAAGCAGCACACATTAGGGAAGCTGTTCGAAGTTTGAATGAAACGCTTCGAAATCGTGGAATTTCAATTAAGATTGTTCCCGGAGCTGAGGTGAGGGTGGATGAAAGGATTTGCCGGTTACTGGAAACAGATGAAATACTGACACTTGCTGACAGTAAGAAGTATATTCTTCTTGAACTTCCACATCAGGTCTTTATTGATATTGAACCGTTGCTTCGAGAGCTTGTATCTATGGGCATTCAACCTGTTATTTCTCACGCCGAAAGAATCACTGCTTTCAGAAGACAGCCTAACTTATTACTCAAGTGGCTTAAGCATTCTGTGCACATGCAAATAACTGCATCAAGTTTATTGGGTGATTTTGGACATGAGGCCGAGAGGGCTGCATGGGACTTTTTGACTTCCGGCTGGGTGAGGTTTGTGGCGACGGATTCACATAATATTTATTCCCGCAGACCTCAAATGAGAGCTGCTTTCAGACGCATAAAAATGAAGCTGGGTGAAGATATTGCTCATCTGGTCTGTTTTGAAAATCCACTTAGGGTGATAAACGGACAGGACATAATCTCTATCTCAAGCCATGTCCAACAGGAGATGGAATAATGAGAGAAAAGCAAATAAATATAGATGTTATTGACTCTCCGGTTAGTGTATTTGACAAGGTAATTGAATTGTTGCTGACATCGCTTCTGATATTCATGCCTTTTGCATTCGGTGCGGTAGAGGCTTGGAGCGAAGAGGTTGTGATAGTGCTTGTGGTAGCAATTACGATATGTTTTTTACTAAAGCTTATCTTTGAAGAACATACACGTATGGTCTGGTCATGGGCATATGTTCCTGTAGCACTGTTCATTATTGTGGTGGTATTTCAGATCATCCCTCTGCCATCTGGTCTTGTTAACACAATATCCCCAAACACGGCAGCAACGAAGATAAAACTTTTAGGCGATTTACCGAATTCAGGGAACTTGTCGGAATCTATGACTCTAAGTTTTTATCCAAACGCCACAAAACATAATCTGAGGTTAGTACTTGCCATAGCAGCAGTTTTTTTCGTAGTTGTAAACGTATACCGCCGAGAAGACCAGATAAAGCGGCTTCTGGCTGCAATTGCAATTATCGGAGGCTTGGTTATTGTGCTGGCTCTTGCACAGGACCTCTTCGGTAATGGGAAAATATACTGGTTTATATCTCCTCAAGCTGGTAAAGCTTACTCCGGCACTTTCGTAAACCATAGTCACTATGGACAGTTTATAAACTTATCTATTGGGGCCGCCCTCGGCCTTGTTCTTGTTAGCATACATGAAACGTTCATGGGAAAAAAAGTTAATATAGCGATGGTTTTCGAGTACTTTAGTTCCCCTGATTCTAAGTTAATATGGTTCCTTTTAGCAATGATTGTGTTTGGGGCGGCTACTGTTTTCGTTTCACTTACCCGCGGCGGTATGATAAGCATGCTAATTGCAGCTGGATTTATTACCTTAGTTCTTAGCTGGCGACAATCTATGAAAGGTCGGGGCTGGATAATTGTCTTGATAGCGCTTGCAGCATTCATCTGTGTACTCTATATAGGTTTCGACGCAGTTTATGACCGACTGGCAACCCTCGGCGAATTACAACAATTTGGGGGAAGTCGGTGGCAAATTGTTAAAGATATATCTCGTGCTTGGACTAAATTTCCCTTTTTCGGAACCGGTCTTGGAACACACGAGGTGGTCTACCCAATGTTCGATCGTTCTACAAACGCTTCTCTTGCTGCGTATGCGGAAAACGAATATGCCCAAACTGCAGAGGAAACCGGCTTGATAGGCTTGGCATCATTAGTGGTTTTTGGAATTTTAATATGGATAAGTTATTTTCGTAATATAAGAACCGCATCTGTACCAATTCACTTAGCTGCCTATGGTCTTGGATTTGGTCTTCTGGCAATTATGCTCCATAGCTTAAGTGATTTCGGTCAGCACCTGCCGGCCAATGCATTCCTATCGGCTATATCATGTGCGCTTTTACTGACTTTTTCTCGAATAGGACAAAAGGTCAACCCGGGAATGAAGGTAATTAATACTTCTCGAAGCATTAGGATTATTGTTTTTATTTGTGTTTCCGGAGTTTGTATATGGGCCCTGTTTGGTGCAAATAATGCTCGTCTTGCTGAAGCACATTGGAAAAAAGCGCTTGCCATCGAGCAAGGTATTATGGAATCAGATTGGCAAGCAAGCGATGAAGAATATGCAGGTTTGATCTTGAATGCAGCTAGAGCCACTGATTATCAACCGGAAAATGTAAAGTATAATCACTGGTTGAATGTCTACCGGTGGGAATCTATAAGCCGCCATATTGATCCAAATACTGGTGAAATTGTTATCACTGAACATGAAATGAAGTTTGTACCTCGTATCGTCACTGAACTTAATAATGTTCGTCTGCTCTGTCCTACTTATGGAGCAACTTATTGTATAGTGGGTCAGCTTGAACGATTTATTTTAAATGATCCAAATGGTGCAGACCATATACGAAAAGGTTTTCAACTTGCACCTTGCGATCCAACAGCTTGTTTCGTGAGCGGACTTCTTGATATCGAAGAACAACAAATAAACGCCTCATTTGATAAATTCAACAGAGCAGTTGAGCTTGATGGCAGGTTCTTTCAGAGCGCTGCCAACATATATATCAATCGTGTAATCAGACCCGACTTGGCTGTGACTCTCGCAGGTGATAACAGCAGCCGTTTAAGTTACGTGGCCGAAGAACTTGCGGATATTGAAGAACACAAAGATATTGTTGAGAAGGCGCGAGCCCGGGTAATTGAGTTACTAAGGGAAAGATGCTCTGGTCCAGAAGCCTCTGCTTCGGCATTTGCCTCTCTTGCGAATATCTATCGAAGAAAAGGAAATAGTGAGGCGGCAATAGAACATTATTGCTGTGCACTTGAAATTGATTATGGTCAGGTCCAGTGGAGATTTGCTCTGGCAAACCTTCTTGCTGAAGCCAATAGGATAAACGAGGCTATTCATGAGGCAAGAATATGTCTGCGTCTTAATCCTCAATTTAAGGCAGCAGAAGATTTTATAGCACGGCTATCTGTCTTACCAGGCGCGACGATTGAAAATAATTAGGCACCTTGGGATACAATAAAAATTTTAGCAGTCAGTTTTCAATGGCTTAATTACATATAACCAGACAAAACTGATAAGACGATTGAAAATTGGGTGCACTAACAAGAACGTAGTGCGCGCTAGCCTTTATAGCTGATATGTAAGGATTTTTATAAAATGCTCAAACTATCTGAAAACCCAGCTATTATTACACCGGAAGCAGATTCGTTAACGGAATTGAATGGTACTTGGTGGGTTGCTTATACTAAGGCACGTTTCGAGAAGGTATTTGCCTGGGATATGTTCAATCACGGAATAGGATATTTTCTTCCTATGCGGGAAAAAATCATCTTCTCAGGTGGTCGCAAGCGATGTACTATGTCACCGTTGTTTTCTTCGTACGTTTTTTTCTGTGGCACAGAGAAGGATCGCTATACTGCAATGGCGACCAACCGCTTGTGTCATATAATAGAAGTGGTTGACCAGAAAATCCTAATCAGGGAACTTATGAATATTGAAAAAGCTTTATTAAGCAAATCTGTTATTGACAACTATCCCCATCTTGCCGTCGGTAATCTCTGTAGGATTATTTCCGGCCCTATGAGGGGAACTGAAGGTGTAATTATTAAAAAAGATAATGTAAAGGCACGCATTGTCATTGAGGTAACAATCCTTGGCCAAGGCGTCATAGTTGAAATCGACTCCGATCTCTTGGAACCAGTACAGTAACAAACGGAATCCGTTTTTCTTCTACAAGCATTTCTGTATGAAAACCTATCTATCAAAATATCCTGACGCTGTTTTTGCATTGTTAATTACGTTGATTGTCATATCATTTGCAAGCCGAATCAAGGCAATTGGCGATTCTGGCATTCGTAAAGTTCATTTCAAACCTGTGTTATATATCGCAGTATGGTTAAATTTGTCCCATTCTTACTTTTTATATATACTTTAGAAATCCAACTCTGAGAATTGATCAATCCATTTTACTGACTGTGCCGCGTATCTTAATGGGGCTGCGCCGGCGTTTGCGAACCTTTTATTATTCACGCGTTATGAAATCCATGGGAAAAGGCTGCGCTATTTGTGATAGTGTGCTGATAGTCAACGCCCATGACATATCTCTGGGTAATAATGTAGTTGTCAATAATGGTGTTGTGCTACAAGCCTGTGAAGGAGCAATAATTTCGATAGGTTCCCATGTTGTATTATCTTACGGTGCCATGATAGTTACCGGAGGTATCGATCTTAAGGATCGAATCTGCCGCTCCAGGCATAAAACTGCCCCTGTTGTAGTTGAGGATTTTGTAAGCATCTGCTCGCGAGCAGTTATTCTCCCCGGCGTGACTGTTGGAAGAGGTGCCATTGTGGCCCCGGGAAGTCTTGTAACCCGTGATGTTCCGAGAAATGTTATGGTCTCTGGTGTACCGGCAAGGGTAGTTCTAAAACTATCTGAAGCCCATGCATAATATAAATTAGATTCTATATCCTTTATTATCTAAAATGAAAACCTATCTTTCAGTTTATTTCGGCTCTGCTGTACTTGCACTAATAATTACGCCGATTGTAATTAAGCTTGCCCATAGAATTAAGGCTGTTGCTCATCCGGGTATTCGCGATGTCCACACCCGGCCTGTTCCGAGAATCGGCGGACTTGCGATTTATATATCGGCCATGTCTCTATTCATAGCGGTGTTGTTCTTAAATAATACTATAGGTGCAGCTTTTCGAAATAAGCATCTGCAGCTCACAACTTTGTTTTGTTCGGTGACTTTTATATTCCTGATAGGATTAGTGGATGACCTGAAAGGACTGCCGGCCCGGTTTAAGTTTCTGGCCGAATTATTAGCCGCAAGCTCACTATGCTTTGTCGGTGTGCGCATATCTTCGATTGCAGTCACCGAACAGTGGACATTGAATCTGGGCTTTTTAGGTTACCTGCTGACACTTTTATGGATTGTGGGTATTACCAACGCCGTAAATCTAAGTGACGGCTTAGATGGCCTAGCCGCAGGAATTGCTTTAATCACATGTGGAGTTATTGCCATATTTGCAGTTCATAATAACAACACAATCATGGCAGTACTAGTGCTTGCTTTGCTCGGCAGTTTGACCGGCTTTTTGTTTTTTAACTTCAATCCAGCAAAAGTTTTTATGGGCGATTGCGGAAGTCTGTTCT
>CAZMWN010000137.1:0-9146 GCA_964569935.1 uncultured Pirellulales bacterium | reverse complement strand
TGACATCGACGCCCTTTACGACAAGAATCCGCAAAAATTTTCCGACGCCAAGCCGATACGTACCGTTTTCGAAATTACCGACGGCATTATTCGCAGCGCCGGCGGCAAGGGCAGCACGCACGGGACGGGCGGGATGAAGACAAAACTTGAAGCGGCTAAAATCGCCTCCAATGCCGGCTGCAGAATCGTTATGGCAAACGGCAGAATTAAAAATGTCATCGGGCGAATTATCAAAGGTGATGAAATCGGCACCATCTTTATGCCCGGACGCAAGCTCTCCAACCGCTCACGCTGGATTCTCAACAGTGCCGCCGCAGGGATAATCATCATCGACGACGGCGCATTGCAGGCAATAAAAAAACGCAAGAGCCTTCTGCCCAGCGGGGTGGTTGATATAAAAGGGACATTCAAGGCCGGTGACGTCGTTATGCTCTCCGTAAGGAGTCCCGAGGAAAACGATAATGCAAAAGCCGTCACCAGTATCGGCAGCTCTCAGCTAAAAGCCCTGGCCGGCAAGCACAGCTCCGAGATACGCACCACCCTCGGCCCCGGACATCGTGACGTCGTCGCCATCCCGGAAGATATCGTTATCATTGACTACTAAAGCACATAAGATCCGGCGCATAATGCGGAGTACACCGAAGACAACTTATCCCCGGAACTTTTTTAAGGATACGAAATTTTAGCCCGGATGTCAGTACCTTGGCACATACACACCGGCCGGGGTGCTCTCCCAACTCTTAACATCCATAGACATCTCTTTTTGAGTGCAATGCCCACATCCAACAAGCACAAGGGCCAAAAACACTAAAATAAACGTGATTTTTAGAATTGCAGAGTTCATTGTCTGCCTCCTTTCATTCCAAATTGTCTGATTTTCAATTTCCACATAAAAAATACTGTCTTTATAAGACTAATATAGTCCTATATATTCAAACAAGTTCACATAAATATTTTTTATTCCGGGAAATTGAGGACGGCGAATCGGCAATGAAGTTTTTTTGCAGCGTCATCGTAAGCTTTTGCCGCCTGAGTTTCTTCAGTAAAAGAGCCGAGGTATTTCTGCCTGCCGTCTTTTTTGATGTAGGCGACCCATTTTCTGCGTCGGCGGTTCCAGGAGACTCCTTTGTATTTCGACGTGGAAGTCCCGGCGGCACGGCTGTTGATATTGTTCTGCCGGATGGTGCAGTTGCGAAGGTTGGCTTTGCGATTGTCCAGGCCGTCGTGATTGATATGGTCGCAGACCAGATGCGCAGGCGTATCGGCAATCAATCGGTGCATGAAGATTCTTTTGGATTTGTCGGCAATGGTAATGGTCCGCACGGCGTAGATGGCTTTCAAATTGCTCTTGCAGTGCCATCGAAACTGCGAAAGCCAGATATAATCTTCCAGGTCAACTTTAGCGTATCGGCCCTGGGTTAGCGGGATTTTGCAGTAATCGCCGAACCGGTCTCTATAGATAGGCAGCTCATTTTTCGGCCAGCGGTCGGCGTCGATATGTTCCGGCCGTCCGTAGCGGAAGCAGCCGCAAATATCATCCTGCCGGACAATGGGCCAACGGGCAAGGCCGGTCTCTGTGGTAATAGCCGGAGGATTTTTCACACAATGCAAATCAAGCTCTATTCGGCGAGAATAGTAGCAGTTGCAACATTGTCTTTTTCCCGGTGTTTGCGGCATCGCAATATCCTACTCGGCGGGCCGGCAGAAAAACATCCGCCCCATAATGGGAGCAACTTGCGCATTTGTGTCGAAAAAAAGTGTGTTTTTAAACAGAGCCGGGAGTGTAAGCAACCGGTAAGAAACGAATTAAAAATATTTTCAATTTTCCGATTTTTGTTTTCAGGTATGTGCGCATTTGATGCGAAATTACCGGGCCGAACGAGTATAAAACAGCAAAGGTGCAGCTCGAAAGTGTGAGGCAAATTTAGTTGACAAAGGTTTGCAGTGTTTGAATAATAGTCGGTCAATTAGATTCGGCCGAAGTGGCGGAACCGGCAGACGCGCGGGATTCAAAATCCCGTCCTGGCAACAGGGTGAGGGTTCGACTCCCTCCTTCGGCACTTATTTGTATTTGGATTTTGGTTTGTGTTTTATCCAGCGGAGCAGATATGCTGACAAATGCGACGATAGCTGATATTTGGCGGCCCTTCGAGAAAACGCGGGCCTGCTTGTACGATATTTCACTGATAATTGGCGGCTCTTTGCTTATCGGCCTGAGCGCCCAAATCGCCATCGGCTGGCCTGTGCCTTTTACGATGCAGACTTTTGCCGTGCTGATGATAGGGGCGTTATTCGGAGCTCGGCGAGGTAGCCTGACTGTCATTGCATACCTGATTGAAGGTTCGGCGGGATTGCCCATATTTTCCCATGGCCGAGGCGGATTGCCGGTACTATTTGGGCCAACCGGAGGATTTCTTTTTGGTTTTGTAGCCGCCGCCCTGCTTACCGGATTTCTGGCACAAAGGGGATGGGACCGGCGAGTTATCACCACCATCCTTGCGATGATTATTGGAAACCTGCTGATTTATGTTTTCGGCCTGCTCTGGCTTTCTTTGTTGACAGGTTTCAGAAGTGCGATGGCAACCGGCGTGTATCCTTTTATTGCCGGTGACCTGGTAAAAATCGGACTGGCCGCCGCCCTGCTGCCGGCCGGCTGGAAACTGCTCGCCCGTTTTGGCCTGGATAACGGAAACAGATAATCAGCCGCGGGCAATACCGGCCTCAAGCAACCTTGTTCAGAGCCGATAAACTAAAGATATAGCGATACAGTTCTTATAACATAAAAGACGTCATTCAGAGAATTTTTTTAATTAAATGTCAGATATCCTTATTATTGAGTATTGACTTGCTGATATTCCATTAAAAGACGAACAAAATATAAAAAAGAGCAGTAAATTAATAAAGTCCCTTACAGAATATAGACCGGTTAAAATATTTTCTGGAAAGCCGAGCAATCGCATGTGTCTATTTATATCTGAACAAATATCATCCAAGCAAGCAATCGCCGGATTGAACTAACCAAAACAAGAGGAGTAAGTGAATGAGAAACTACATTTTTTATCTAAATATCGCCTTAATATCGTGCTTATGGGCCGCCGCTCCTGTTGAGTCGGCCTCGATTCCAATTGAAAACGCTTCATTCGAGTCTCCAGTGGTGGATCCAAATGCCTTCCAGGCATTGCCTTACATGGATGGCTGGACAGAGATAGACCTCGATACTCTCTCCAGCGCCAATACCGGCGTTTTTCCAAATACACCTCAAGGTAAAGCCGACCACATAACAAACGCCGATGGTGACCAGCTGGCCTTCCTGAATTCTGTTAGCGGTAATGCCCTGGAGCAGGACCTGGTTGCTGCATATAAAGCCGGCTGCGAGTATCGCCTGACCGTTGCTGTGTGTGTTTCCAGATTTCTACCGTCGGATCCTCTCGAGTTGGTTCTATATTATTGTGATCCGAACGATCCTAACGAACATCTGGATATTGTCTCTGAAACGGTCGAGGCAACGGGCCTGTCCTCGACACAATTGCAGGATTTCTCTGTATATTTGCCGACAGTACACTTCGATGACACCTGGACAGGCATGGCTATTGGAATAGCTATTCGAGCGACCGGAGAAGCCGGCGGATTCTGGGACCTAGATAATGTTCGCTTGGAGGAATCCATCCCGGCTTCGCTATTTATCGAAAACGCATCATTTGAATCACCCCTTATAGATTCAAACACTTCTGACAGCTTACCTACTGTGGATTCGTGGATGGAACTGGATATCGATAACACATCAAGTACGAATACCGGCGTATTACTAAATACACCTGCGGACAATCCCAACCATATTATCAATGCCGCCGGTAACCAGCTTGCCTTTCTCGGCTCACAGGAAGGTAACGCGTTCCAACAAGACCTCGATGCCCGCTATAGGCTCGGCGCTGATTATCGCCTGACTATCGGGGCAGCTATTTCTGCTATGTCACCACCATCTGTTGTAGAGCCGGTCGATAACCTTGAACTGGCGCTCTATTATTACGACGGTAACGAGATGACGGATATCGCAAAGGAACCGATAACGGCCGCGGTTACGTCTTCCACGGTTCTTGAGGATGTCTCGGTACATTTAACGACTGTCATGCCTGAAGAACCCTGGATAAATCAACCCATCGGGATTGCCATACGTGCAGCCGGTGAAGCCGGCGGATTCTGGGACCTGGACCATGTTCGTTTGGAAGAATTCTACCCGGTGTCACTACCTGTTGAAAATGCCTCATTTGAATTACCCGTGGTAGATCCTGAAGGTTATCCCGCCTCGCCCGTAATAGAGATGTGGACAGAGCTGGACCTCGATGTTCTTGCCAGCGCCAATACGGGCGTGTTCCTAAACACACCGTTGGGCAGTGAAGATCACATGAACAACGCCGATGGTAAGCAATTGGTCTTTCTCGGTTCCCAACAGGGTAACGGACTGGAACAGGACCTTAATGTTTCGTATAGCATAGGCTCGACCTACCGCATGACCGTGGGCGTTGGAACATCCATGAGATTCCCACCGTCCATGACGGAGCCGGTGGATACCCTCGAACTTGCATTCTATTATCGTGACAGTAACGAACCTGTGGATATTGTTAAGGAAATCGTACCGGCGACAGGGCTTTCTTCCAGGAGCCTTCGGGATTTCTCTGTATATCTGCCACCAGTAGATGTGAATGACCCCTGGGCTGGAAAGCCCATAGGGATTGCCATGCGCTCGGCCGGCCAGGCTGGTGGGTACTGGGATCTGGACAATGTACGCCTTGGTCAGTCACTACTATCCGAGGATTTTATATTAACGAACAAGGAATAGATATGTCGCAAGTGCACAACAGAAACAGGCGGCTACAGACAATCCCATGTCCGGCCAATGAAATGCCCCCTTTACGCCGAGCTAAAATCTGCGATAATATCCGGCGAAGCGGTTTCACAATCATAGAGCTGCTGGTCGTGATAGCGGTTCTATCACTGCTGATGGCGATATTGATGCCTGTACTTTCCCAGGCCAGACAGCAAGCCCGTCGCGCAGCCTGTGCAGCGAATATGCGTCAGGTAGGTATAGCAATCCATCTCTACGCAGAGGCCTTCGATGACACGATCCCTTTCGGGCCAGAAGGCCGTCCAATTACAGGCTCGAATTTTTATACTGTAACCGGTAACGTGACCAGCCTTTTGTCTCTGGAAGATGGTGCACCCGTGGGTCTGGGACTAATGTTGAACAACTATCTCTCACACCAATCCAAGGTGCTGTTTTGTCCGGGGGCAGACCAGCCTTCCGAGGCTGAGGAGCAACTCTCGCGAGTCGGCTCGGCCCAGGCACAAAGTGACTATTACTACCGCCATGCATCGGTGGCATTGCTCAGCGGTACACCGGATAAGTTTCATATCAAACTCAGCGACCTTGGACAAAACAGCAAGGGACGTCCCATTGCGGCCCTGGTATCGGATGTGCAATTTCTGGCGCACCATTCACTGGCGGCGTTCCAGGTAAAGACCAGAACGAGCCATAAAAAGGAGGCCAGCAACATTCTGTTTGCAGATGGACGAGTGACTACCGTCATTAATAAAGACGACATGTTGACGGTGGATGTCGGGACGACTCCTTACGATGCGCTCGAAAAAATTCTCGATATGTTCGAGCTGGCAGATGACTACAAGTAAAAGAAAAAGTCCAAATGAATATCACAGCTGTTTTTCCACTGCCTGGGTATGAATCAGCTCGAACACTGCTTTAATAAATTCGCCGTCCAAACCGATTTTTTCTGCCCTTTCTATGTGGTCCTTAAGCAGGCTCTCCCACCGACCAAGCTGTAAAACCTGGATATTGTGCTCGTGTTTGAGTTCGCCGATTTGCTCGACCAATTTCATTCTTTCTGCGATGTCCCGTATAATTTTAATATCCACCTGGCTGATAACGGCACGCAGATGCGCGATTTGTGCCTTGAGCTGTTTATCTGTCGGCACCTCATCCGGCGTTCTGAGCCTATCGAGCATCTCAAATAAAACCCCAGGAGTTATTTGCTGTTTCGAATCGCTCAGCGCTTTGTCGGGCTCGATGTGTGTCTCTATCATCAAACCCTTTATGCCGAGATCCAAAGCCATCTGAGAAACAGGCTCAATGAGAGTCCGGTCGCCGGCTATGTGACTTGGATCGCAAATCAAAGGCAGGTTCGGCAGCAACCTCTCTAATTCAATCGGAATTTCCCAGTGTGGATGATTACGGTACTGCGTTTTTTCATAGGTTGAAAAACCTCTGTGTACGGCGGCAAGTCTTTTTATACCTGCATTATAAAGTCTCTCGATGGCTCCCAACCAGAGACCAAGCTCGGCGTTAACCGGATTCTTTATAAGTACGGGTACATCAACTCCTTCGAGTGCATCGGCAATTTCCTGAACGACAAAGGGATTGACGGTCGTCCGTGCTCCAATCCAGAGAACATCAATATCATTCTTCAGACAAAGTTCCACATGCCTTGCGTTTGCCACTTCGGTTGTTGTCATCAGTGAAGTTTCTGCCTTGACAGCCTTGAGCCACTTAAGACCGATACTGCCGACGCCTTCGAAGCTGTCCGGACGCGTGCGAGGCTTCCATATACCGGCGCGGAATATCTTCACGTGGTCGGAATCCGCCAGTTCCCCTGCAATCGATATGACCTGCTGCTCGGATTCGGCACTGCAGGGACCGGCAATCACCCAGGGGACTTTTTCAATATCCAACCATGTCGAAATATCCGCCAGACTTCGATTCAGCTCTTTTAGCTTATCAGTCATTAATCAACACTTCCTTTATCTGCAGGAGCAGTTGCTATTTTTACCGTACCGTTTGGATTCAAAGTACTTCTCTGTAGATACTTTTGAACGACGGCAATACTTGTCTTATCACCTTTCGTTAAGCTCGGAACATACTTGACCATGACAAATTCCACAGACTTTTCCGTCGGCCATCCGATTTCTGTGCACAGAATGTTGACATATTTCGTTAAAGCCGACATGTACTGTCCGGCAAGGTCGTATTCGCTTCCATCGCCTTTATGATTCTCCAGCTCCCGGCTGAATAAAGTCACCTGCTCTTCGGTCAGGGTATCAAGTGTCGGAAAGAACTTCGCAACCGACGCCCGCAATCCGGCAATCAGAGTGCCATCCGCATCTTCAAGGATCGTTATCATTTCCTGTAGTTTTTCCGCCGACTTGTAAAGACGCAGGTCTGTGCTGAACAAGTCTGCATAAGCATTCGTCACATAAGGCTGAAATCCAATTCCTAATTCATTCAATAACTGTATCAACACCTCAATATCCGGCTCTACAATATCCTGGCTTTCCACTTTGCTGCGTATCTTTAGTTCCAAAGGCTGGGGCGGCACAAGTGCTACAGGATTGGTTAATGCAAGTATCCTGGCAGACGATAATTCCCCTCGTATCACGTATGTTCCATCAAACCATGTTCTTATGTTCTCCGGATTGTTCGCATAAGGCAGACGAGGCGGTGCAAAGTCACCGTCACCATTTATAACTTCCTGCAGAGTAGCACTTTCACGCGATACAACTTCCAGCCAGTGTGTCACATTAAAAACTGAATTCTTAAATTCATCTCCAAACCTAATAGTGTCGGATGCGTCAATAACCATTGTTCCATTTGACCCAATATTCGTGACCGTTGAATTGACTTCGACTTTCGGTGCTGTTGTGCTTCCTATATAAATTGCTACATCTATCGAATCATCGGTATCAGAATCGGAAGAATCAAAACCGACACTGGTACGGTCATCATTACTGGGATTAGTCGGATCATATATACCGTCGGCGCTCAGCGTGGCACTTGTGCCCAATGTCAGGTTCTCATTACTCGAAATCACAATTGCAGCCTTCTGTGCGTCATCAAGGGGCAGCCCAACTCCGATATTACCGGTCTGATTTGAGTAGCCGGTTATAGGAGCATCAAGAGCCCCACCGGCACCGGGTGTGGAAATTGTACCGGCGGTAGAGACTACCTTGACACCCCCGGCCGAAGACGACAAGCCCGCTGAAGCTATATTTATATCGCCACTGCCCCACAACTCTATATTATTATTTGCATTGGCAGTTATAGATTTCCACTGATCAGCGATGGTAGTATAGATTGAACTTTCATCCGACTGTAGCACTAAGTCGATAGTAGCATTATTAATCACATTCGGATTCCAGGGAGTGTCGGAGTTGCCCATCTGCCCATCCTGGCGTACCGTGAGCGTATCAGTCACAATCGTCGGTGTGTTGTTTGTTAGGTCAACTATGGCACTCGAGGCACCGCCCGACCCGTCACCGGCTCGCAAAGATATAGTCGGAGCTTCAAGGGTAATACCGGCTCCAAAAGTAATATTCCCTGTACCGTTGGTCCCGGCATGGGCGGTCATAGCTCCTCCTGGCGTGAGGGAACCGTTCATTTGAAGATTTCCTGTGGTCGTCGTGACATTTAATGTGCCGCCCACGTTAGAGGCTGCAAGTTGCAATGCCGTATCGTTGGTCACCGCTGCATTGCCCACTGTATCCAATGTAACCGTGCTGTCGGCCTGTAATGTATTAAGATTAATGCCACCGCCTGTACCATTGGCTATAAAATTCGATACTCCACCTACCGAAACGGCTCCGGTATCGGTTATCGCACCGGCAGTAGCTGTCACATCGAGGTCACCGCCGATATTAGAGGTTGCAAGATTTATACCTGTTGCGTTGATAATAGTGGCATTGCCTGTGGCTCCTGTAGTATTCAGGTCAATCGAGCCGGTCACCGCAAGTGTACCAAGGTCGATATCATCGTCTGCGTTACTGGTAGTAAAGCCGCCGGTACCGCCGACGGTTATCGTTCCGCTGTCTGTAATATTGCCGGTAGTGGCAGTAACATCAAGGTTCCCGCCGACAGATGAAGCCGCAAGGTCGATACCTGTTGCGTTGACAATCGTTGCGTAACCTGCACCTGCGGTGCTCAAATCGATAGCTCCTGTGACTGCCAGAGTACCAAGGTCGATGTCGGCCCCTGATGCGCTGGTTGCAAAGCTGCCGGTACCTCCTACGGTCACCGTGCCGCTGTCTATAATATTGCCGGTAGTCGCTGTCACATCCAAATTGCCGCCCACAGAAGAAGCAGC
>CAZMWN010000136.1:0-9344 GCA_964569935.1 uncultured Pirellulales bacterium | reverse complement strand
GAAACAGCGGTCTGCTCTTTGTAGGCGAAAAGGGCAAGCTGATTGCCGGTTATTATGGTGGCAATCCGTTCGGTAGCCGTCGTAATGATGACGACAAAAGTCCCTCTCACGGCCTCGAAGGCGGTTTATTACTACCAGAGGAGAAGTTCCGGGATTTCGAGCAGCCGCCGAAGACCTTGCGCCGAGTTAAAGATCACTACGGCGAATGGACACAGGCGTGCAAGGATGGCAAAGAAACGGTTTGCCCTGTCCATTTCGGCTGTGAAATGACCGAGATGGCCCTGCTCGGTGCCGTGGCTCTACGCACAAGAAGAGTTCTCCAGTGGGATGCTGAGAACATGCGGGTAACGAATAATAAGCAGGCCAACGATTTTCTCGATCCGCCGTATCGTAAGGGATGGGCGTTGTAGTGGGATTTCCAAAGTTTTTTTTGAGCTAATATCAGTCTAATAGATGAAAGGAGCTGTGAGACTATGAAATGGAGAAATATATATCGGAGGTCTTTCATTTGTGCTGTACTTTTTGTTACGGCGTTTATATTGAATCCGGAGATACTGAATGCGGCGGATTATGCTATTGGTGCCGATCTTTCCTTCCTGAAGCAGGCCGAGGACAGGGGGACTGTTTTTAAAGACAGTAATGAGGTCAAGCCGGGTCTGCAAATATTCAAGGATCACGGGTACAACTGGATTCGCCTGAGATTATTCCATACTCCGACACAACTGCCGAACAATCTGGATTATACCATCACTCTTGCTCAGGAAGCCAAGAAGCTTGGATTCAAGTTCCTGCTGAACTACCACTATTCCGACACATGGGCCGATCCGGGTAAACAGTACATCCCTAAAGCATGGGAGGGCAAATCGCACGAGGAACTGGTACAGGCAGTGTTCGAATATACACGGGACACTATAATTGCCTTTCGAGATGCCGGTGTTATGCCGGACATGGTTCAGCCCGGGAACGAAATAATCCACGGCATGCTTTGGCCGGACGGAAGACTGCCGTATAATTGGGACAACTTTGCCGAATTGATGGAGGCCGGGATTGACGGTGTCGATGCAGGCCTGGGTGGTGCCCCGCGCCCTTTGATTATGGTCCATATAGACAGAGGTGGGGACAAGGAGGGGACACAGACTTTCTTCGATAAATGGCATTCGTATAATATTGATTATGATATCATCGGCCAATCATACTATCCGTGGTGGCACGGCTCGTTGCTCGACCTGCGCGAAAATATGATTTTCATGGCGAACGAATATCAGAAGGACATTATGCTGGTGGAAGTGGCCTACAACTGGAGACCGGGCGAATATGTAAATAAACTATCGCCTTTTCCCGAGTCCCCCGAAGGACAAAGACAGTTTCTGGACGAGGTGCATCGAATCGTTCTAAGCACTCCCGGCAACAGAGGCAAGGGCATCTTCTGGTGGGAACCTGCCGTCACGGGGGGTCTTCGAAGGAGAGGTATGTTCGGCGACGACGACAACGCGTTGCCGGTCATCAAAGTATTCGATAAGTTTACGCGGCATTGATTGATAAGGCGGTCTCTTTAGGACTATGCATACGAGCCTTTATATTATTACGACATTAGTTAAGTCTCAAAAATTGTATTTTACGTATATTACAGAGAGCGAATAAATGGTCAAACAACGGTCTTTTTCCCGAACCTTATTGGTTCTGTTGTGTATGAGTGTTCTGCCGATATCGTGCCAAATCATGCCCACTAATTCGAAACCGAAGCCGCTTTCGTCTTATGATGCCCAGGTCAAAGAACTGTTGTCCCGGATGACGCTGGAAGAAAAGATTGGGCAAATTATTCAGGCCGACCAGGAACATCTCCAGGATCCGGCTGATATTGAGAAGTACTATCTCGGTTCGCTGCTGAGCGGCGGCAATTCAGATCCCGGAGAAGGTAACAGCCTCCAGGCCTGGACGGATATGTATGACAACTATCAACAACATGCGCTTAAAACCCGCCTGGGCATCCCAATTCTTTACGGTATTGACGCAGTACATGGGCACAACAACGTGCTCGGTGCGGTTATTTTTCCGCATAACATCGGTCTCGGCTGTACGCGCAATCCCGAGCTTGTCGAAAGGATTTCTCGAATCACTGCGGTTGAAATGCGGGCTACAGGTATCCAGTGGACGTTCGCACCCTGCGTAACGGTGCCGCGGGACGAACGGTGGGGCCGTACGTACGAAGGATTTTCCGAGGATCCGGAACTCGTTAAAATTCTCGGCCAGGCGTCGGTTCGAGGTTTTCAGGGTTCGGACCTTAGTGCTCCGCTTTCGGTTCTTGCATGTGCCAAGCACTATATAGCTGACGGCGGCACAAAAGCAGTCTCGCGCGGAAGACGTGGTATAAGACTGGACCAGGGTGACACACAAATCGACGAGCAGTCCCTGCGGCAGATTCATTTGCCGCCTTATGTCACGGCCGTCCGTGCGGGTGTCGGTACGGTCATGCCATCATACAGCAGTTGGAACGGCCTCAAGTGCTCGGCAAGCAAGCGCCTGCTCACCGAAATTCTAAAGGAAGAGCTCGGCTTCGAAGGATTCCTTATCTCCGACTACCGGGCGATAGACCAGGTCGATCCGGATTACAAGAAAGCCATTGGAATATCAATCAACGCCGGAATGGATATGGGAATGATTCCGAGCAAATACCACGAATTCTTTATGTATCTAAAAGAGCTTGTCGAGGAGGGTGTCGTACCGATGTCCCGAATCGACGATGCAGTGACGCGTATCCTTCGTGTCAAATGTGCGATGGGCCTTTTGGATAAAAATCGCTCTCTATTGGCCGATAGGAGTCTTCATAAGAAATTCGGTTCTCCCGAGCACAGGCGGGTTGCTCTCGAAGCCGTCCGCCAGTCTATCGTGCTGCTCAAGAATAAAGGCAAGACACTGCCGCTCTCGAAGAGAGTATCACGTATTCATGTCGCCGGCAAAAATGCCGACAATCTCGGAAACCAGTGCGGGGGCTGGACTATTGACTGGCAGGGTCGCAGCGGTAAAGTCACTCCGGGAGGCACAACTATTCTAACTGCTATTAAGAACACCGTCTCGAAAAATACGAAAGTGACATTTTCCATCGACGGCGCTGAAGCACAGGGTGCCGATATCGGCGTTGTTGTAATCGGGGAAAGGTCTTACGCCGAGGGAATGGGTGACAGCGCCGATCTTGCTCTCGACCGGGCGGACATCGAAGCTCTCGGCAATATGAAAAAGGCCGGTATCCCAGTGGTTGTAATGTTGATTTCAGGCCGCCCTTTAATTATCAATGATGTTCTTGCCCAGGCCGATGCATTCATAGCCGCCTGGCTGCCGGGAACCGAAGGCCAGGGAGTAGCGGATGTGCTGTTCGGCGATTACAAGCCAACCGGAAAACTCTCATATACCTGGCCCCGCTCAATCGAGCAGGTCCCAATCAATGTTGGCGATAGTGCTTATGATCCGCTATTCGAATACGGCTTCGGCCTGACGTACTAAATCCGGCGATGTCCGCTTAGAGATGGCTTGTGTCGTAATGATGGCAAACTCGACAAGGCGGTCAATATGCCGTTGAAGTTTTTTTTGCTGATAATTGTTGAAAAAGATTCTTTATTTTCTCTGAAATTTTACCTAAGATTTGAATTTGAGTCGGCCTGCCTCAGAGTCTCTCAACGCGAGTCGAAGCGGCGGGCAAAAATCTTTTTTACTATGGAAGGTTAAAAGATGTTAACACTCACGGAGCTTCTATCCACACCGACAACCCAGCTTGGCAGAGCCAGCCGGTTTATAGTTTTTCAGATCAAACTCTGGTCGCATTGCGCCAGGCTTCTGCGTATAAACCGTGCCGGCCAGCAGGCCGCTGCTCTGTCGTATCACACAATCTTCGGAATTGTCCCTTTGGCGATTGTTACGCTTATGATATTTCAATTGTTTCCATCTTATGGCTACATAGGTGAGAGGGTAAAGAATTTCATATATGACCAGGCCAATTTTACAGCTTTCAACAGCCCGGTCCAAAGCAGCGACAATCCCGAGGAAACAATCAAGCTTACCGAGCACCTTGACGCTATCGTTGCTCGGTTCTTTGCAGAGACAAATAAAGGGCGAATCGGGTTGTTCAGCATATTGATTGTGATTTGGGCAGCGTTGGCACTGCTGGCAACGATAGAGAAATCGTTCAACAATATCTGGCACGTCGCAACCGGCAGAAACTTTTTCCATCGTGTTATCAGCTACTGGGCGCTTCTGACCCTCGGACCTCTGCTTCTTGGAACCGGTATATACGTCATCACACAATATTCGAAACTCGCGAACATACAAGAAACCGTACTATCACATATAGCCCCGGTAATCCTGTCCTACTTTGTAGCAACCGTCGCCTTTTTTCTTCTCTATTTTGTTATGCCTAACACCAAAGTTAATTTCAAGGCTGCCATTTGGGGTGCGGCTATAGCGGCCTTGGTCTGGATGGCGGCTAAAAGCATCTTCGGATATTGTATAACAGAATTAGGACTGTACCGCACAGTTTACGGAGTAATGGCATTGATTCCCATGACAGTGGTTTGGATTTATATTACCTGGTTAACAGTGCTGTTTGGTCTGCAGTTGACATATACAACCCAGCATTTAAAGAGCCTCGACGCCGCCGAGATTGCAGCGGCTAAAATAACGGAAGAATTTTTTGTGGCGAACGACCTTACTGCCATCAATATAGTCAGAGAAATAGCCGTTGCCTTTGAAAAGAACCGGGCCCCGGTAGAGGCGGAGGTCTTATGCAGTGAATTGAATATACCCCCCGAGTTCGCGGACAAGATTCTGGCTCATTTTGTCAAGAGCGGCATTATTGTCCGGACGGCAGAACCCAAAGCAGGTTTTATGCCGGCCAAAGACCCGGCAAATATCAAATTGTCCGATATCTCCGAGGCATTAGCAGCTATCGGCTTTGCCCAGGAAACGTCCGACCAGTTGCCCTCTTTACAGCAAATAACCCAGTCGCAGCGAAATGCACTGGCCCAATACAGTCTTAAGCAAATCCTTAACGTTGGAAGCGCCGGGCAGGATGGTTAAGGTCCCTTAAACAAAATGCTTGCTGCGTTATAGATAAAGAACAGGCCGAAGACAAAAAGTGCCGCCGAGCAAATCATCAACACTATTCGCAGCGGTCTCGGCCCGAGCAGAACCGAGCCTTTGAAACTCGTCCAGGAAAGGGCTGTTACCCAGATAAGATCAACCAGCCAGTGAACGATAGCAAATATTGCGAATGCCCATATCCCAAAGTCTTTGGCCTCAGTCGCAAGCGCAAGTCCGACCGTTGACCACCAGATAAAAAAATATGGATTGCTGACCGATAGTACTATTCCAGTTAAAATCGGTTTGTCACTGCAGTTCGTCGCCTGCGAATATGTGCTTGTGCGTGAACTGATAAACGCCTGGATTGCCATCAGTAAAAGAACCACGCCGCCGATAAATCCAATTACTATCTGGGCGGTATCGGATTTGAAGATTGTTCCCAGGCCAATCATCATCAGAATCATCAGGGGAAATTCGACGATGCCGTGGCCTATCGCAAGAAGCACTCCGGCCCACTTCCTGCGCGAACCCATCGTAATTGCGGTAGCAGTCACCGGCCCCGGCTGCATAGCTCCGGTAAATGAAATGATAAACACTCTGCCTAAAAAATAAATCAATGCCACAATGTCACCTACTTACTCGCCGATGATTTTTACCAGGACTCTTTTTTTTCTTTTGCCGTCGAACTCGCCGTAGAATATCTGCTCCCACGGCCCGAAGTCGAGCTTGCCCTCGGTGACTGCGACGACCACCTCCCTGCCCATGACACTGCGCTTCAGGTGCGCGTCGGCGTTGTCCTCAAAGCCGTTGTGGCGATATTGCGAGTAAGGTTTTTCCGGCGCCAGTTTTTCAAGCCATACCTCGAAATCGTGGTGAAGCCCCGATTCGTCGTCGTTGATAAATACACTGGCGGTAATATGCATCGCATTGCAGAGCAAAAATCCTTCCCTGATGCCGCTTTCGGCTAAGCATTGCTCAACCTCTGGCGTGATGTTTCTATAATCACGCCTGCTTGATGTATTAAACCAAAGCTCTTTTCGATAACTTTTCATGGCGTTTCTTCTCCTAACGCAATTAAAATCAGAGTGTATTTCTTATTTCATCTAATCTATCTTTGGCTTCCGGGTCCTTGACGAAAAACTCTTGAAGCTTGTCGCAGGCATACTCATCGCAATGAGCACAATTCTCTACACCCCTTTCGCTCGCACACTTTCTTATCTGGCAGTTCTTGCATCCCGAAAACAGCCTTTGGTCTTCTGCTTTGCATCCATCACAATCGGTGACATCTTCCGGCTTACATTCCTGGCCATAGTGCTCTTTAATTTGCTGCGCTATATCAACCCTCATTTTGTATCTTTTTTCTTCGTCCTGTTCTCTCGTCGCCAAATAGATAGCGCAGCCATGACAGGGGGCCAAGCCACAATATTCTAAGTTCTCTTCCATTTTTTTCTCCTTTTTTATGATAAATCTACCTCGAAAGGCATACTCAAGTGCAGTCTTATCGTTTTATCCAGGGACGCGACAAGCCATTTTTTTGCCGGCGTAGCTTCTCCCAAGGATGCGAGTATGTCCTGGTCTATATTCTGGTTTGTTTTCTCGTCCTTCCAATAAGCTCCGAGCGTGTTTGAAATAGTCATCAATCTCTCACAAATCGGGCTTAGTTTGATGTTCCTTGCACAGCACGCAAACGGCTTCTCAGGATGGGTATCGCCGCCGATTGCTCTGAGGATAACAACTAAAGCACCGACGAAGTCCCAGTGACACGGCATGAAAAGATCGATTGCGTAGGCCAGAGAAACTCTTGATTTATACCCATCGACTGTATCATGTATGATAATCTGCTTTGTTTGTTCAAGGAACATCGAGTTATCCTTGTAATGCTCTCCCGCCGAAACCGCGCCCGGTTCACCGTAATCTCCGAGATCCAGGGCCAAGTTGTGATAAGTATAGTTCGGATCCAGGGCCTCGCTTACCTTTTCGACGATTCGCTCAACCTGCCATATCTTAAGAGGAGTCGGCCTGCCAATGAAACTTAATAGAACATCTGCCGGGATACCGCCGACATCAATGTCTATATCCTTGATGTCTGGATTTTCACACCACATCGAGAGTATCCGGCGGGCATTCTCCAATTCTTTCTTTCGTTCGGGCGGCCTTTCCATCGATTGCTCCAGGCAGTGTCCGGCGGTTATAGATTTTATGATATATTCGGCCTCTTTGTCCGCCTCGTGATAGCACGCTTCGAAGCGCGTGACGATTTCCCTTACGGCAGTTGTCCGCTCGTCCAGTGGGGCGATGGAATTTTCCATTGCATTAATATCGAGCAGTTCCTGATCCTCGAGAAATCTCTCGTCACCAGGCCCGTAGCAATTCAACCAGCATGGTCTTAATTTGTCACTCATAAGCCAAGGTCTCCTTCATGTTCAAACCAGTTTTAATTTATAACGGTCTTTCTGATTGAAGAACGAAATATCCGCATAACCCGCGTATACTTTCGCGGAGTGTTTGGCGCCTTTCGGAATAAAAACGCTATCGCCCTTTGTATACGTGTGTTCGACCCCATCAATTGTCAAATCTATCTTCCCTGCCAAGACCACGCCCCACTGAGCTTCATGCCTGTGCTGGGGCACTTCGGCATCCTCGCTAAATTCCATAAAAATGACCTGGTGATTTTCTGCCTGAGAAAGATATGCGGTTATCCCATCAAACGGTATATCCGCTTGTGGCAAATTTCTTATCGGTTCAGGAAATATTTCTGTCATGATCATAGCTCCTTATACATAAACTCTACAACAAACGGCAGATGGTGGAACTTCCGCGTACTCTTGGAGATAAAGCCAAACCTCTTATACCAGTTTTTCAATTCCGTTAGGTCATTATTTTTTACGGATCATTCCATTTTCTCTTCCATTTTCTTGCCGTCGGGCAGAATATATTTGTGATTACCGATAAACTTATTGTCGTTGATTTTTTCTATGATGCTTACACTTGTAGCCCCTTGGCCGGTACCGGACCATTTCCATTCCATGATTTCTTTCTTCCCTTCGCGTCTGCCTCTGCCTTCGGCTATGCAACGCTGGCTATCAAAGAAATACCCAATCCTTTCGCCGTTCTTTGGATCGATCGTGTGAAGTTGCAACTCTTTGAACGGATTACTTTTACAATCTTTCAATATCTTCATCAGAGGCATTCAGAGTATCTTTAATGTATTTAACCTTCTTGCCTGAAAAATATATAAATCATGAACGCTTCTCCCTGTTAGGATTAAAGTTGGTGGTAGAGTAGATATATCTCACTACAGTTGATCTGGTCCTTTCAAATCAGCATCCCTTCTTGGCGTCTATTCCTACCTCTTTCTCCATGATGTTCTGAAATCTATGGCCGCCTATGGGATGATCGGCAACGAGCTTACCATCGTACAGCACGCCAGAAACAGCGAAGGGCCACGGTGCGTTCTGGGCTTGCCTGTAACTTCTATACTCTACTATTCTTGGTTCTATTGAGTATCTGTCTTTCGCTATCTCAGCAATATCATTGACCATTGTCACATTATAAGGGCATTGGCCAGAGGTTATAATCGCCAGGCCCTTACCGAATTTCTTTCGCTTCTTATCCCACTGACCCTTAAAGCTCGGTGTTGGAGCAGATTTCTTAAATTTCTTCACAAGCAGTGAAAAATCTGGAAGTGCCTTCTCAACCTCCTCGAACCCGTTCTTAAGGAACAATTCCTTTCCAACCATCCAAGTACCCTCGCGTGTTACAACTGCCACACCATTCATATTTGCCTTCTTGGCATCCTTCACACAATCCTTAATAAGGAGTGTGCCAAAACCTCTGCCCTTACACCTCTTCCACTGGATGTATATGCAGTGAATGAACGTGTAACCCTCAGAGTTCACAGCCCTCCATGCGTGTTCACCAGGCACATACTCAATGTAACCTACTATACCATCATCCTGCGTGTTGAGCATCTTCACCTTCAATCCTTCGGACATGTGTTTCTTTATCCACTGGAACTTGTGTTGATAGGTCTCTTTGCTCGGATCTTTATGCCCGCACAATGGCACCTTTCCCGCGTCCTTCGGTGTCATCTCAATTATCTGGACTTTTGCCTGCGGTTTCTCAGATGTCTTCATAAACTTGTCCTCCTTTCTACATCCATCTTCCTCTCAGGGGGAATTAAAGGGGTCAGGAGCCTTTATTTCATGATTTGCTTCAATGATTCTTTATTTTCCGGGTCATTTCTATTTTCTCTTCCATTTTATTGCCGTCGG
>CAZMWN010000135.1:0-9398 GCA_964569935.1 uncultured Pirellulales bacterium | reverse complement strand
TGCCGATAAATCCCGTTGCTCCTGTTATCACAACTTGCTTCATTTTATGATTTACGCTCCTTCGAGTGCCTGGATTTTTTTCACATATTTATCCGGATCGAATATTCCAAAGCGTGATTGTACTCGGCCCGCTGCGCAGCCTGCATCCAGTAAAACACGTACCACCCCATCCCTTGGACTTTTGTCATTAAGAGCTTTGATTCTTTCTTCTTGAATCATCGATTGCATCTATCTCAAAACCTGTAAAATCCGTTTTCCAGATTATAATACAACTTGCTTTTTCCCCCGTTGTATTATGTAAAATAATCATTATATACGTAGCTGAATATCATACGCTAAATGTCATTAGTTATTTTAAGTCGAAGGATTTTACCTGTTCTGTCCGTAAATTTGACTTGTTCGCTCATGCGAATAGGCCAAAGCCATATTATTTTCTCGCTGTCGGTGACAATAAGAATCCTTTGCCGTGCGTTATAAGGAATTCGCTGATCCGTAAGGAATTTGCCGAGCTTTTTTTCACCCTTCTGCCCTAACGGGACAAACCTGTCACCGGCCTGTCGAAAGCGAACTGTTAATGGTAATTTAATTTTATCCAAATCGAACCGTTCAATATAATCTGTTTTAAGTGCTTTGAATTTTTTCAATTCCTTCTGATTAACTTTGCAGATTTTTGCCTCTATTAAATATCCGCCAAATTCCGTTTTCCCTGGAACTTCCAACTTTTTGGAGCTATCAATTATCTCTTCGGGGCTTGTTCTATTTTTTTGTCGAGCAAAAACCAAATCTCCATATTCTCTCCGAACAACATATCCACAGGGCAATTCTATTGTTCTACCTGTAACATTTTGTGCTGTTAATTGTAATATCCTTAAATAGTGTTGCCGTGTCAAGTCCCTCTCACCACAGCCGATATCTGCCAGATTTTGCCGAATCAATTCGATCTTGACAGGTTTCGGCTGAATCGAAAACAACTTAAGGTTTATAATTACTTTTTCACCTGTGTGATTAGTCACTTTCGGCCGAATATCACCCGCATATTTACATACAATATTATAGAACGTTCGGGCCGATTCAGACAATCTAAACAACTGATCCAAAAGCGAGCCGGAACTGTCGTTTTGTAAAGCCGGAAGCAAGCGATGCCGGATATAGTTTCGAGTGTATCTGCAATCGGTATTTGTTCGGTCCTCATACCATCTCAATTTGTTTTTCTGCAAATAATTAATAATTTCACATCGCGTGACACACAACAAAGGCCTGACAAACCAGATTTTTTCATCAAATTTCCGCGTCGGCCAAATCCCGGCAAGGCCCCGAAAGCCTGTTCCCCGAAGCATACGATGTAAAACAGTCTCAGCGTTATCGTTTTTCTGATGCCCCATTACTATATGACTACAATCATTGGTTTCGGCGATATCAAGCAGACTTTTCATTCGCAGCTTTCTTGCGGCGGTCTCAATCGACAGTTTATTCCTGCGGGCAAACTCACGTACGTTAATTCTCTCAGTTGTAACAGCTAATTTCAATTCGGTTGCCTGTGCGATTACAAAATCTTCGTCGGCTTCAGCCTGCTTTGCCCTCAACAGATGATTGATATGAGCACAGTGTAGGTCGGCACTTAAAATGTTCCGGGTCTTTAGAGCTTGCATCACATACAGAAGCGCCATCGAGTCAGCTCCACCCGAAACAGCTAAAAGTGCTTTAGTCGTATTATCAAAAAGCTTATTCGCTTTGATGAAATCTGCTATCTTATTCTCGAATTCGGATAACATTCTTTTTTCAATAGAAATGCTTTTAGAAAATGATAATCTAAAAGAGCAGATTTATAAAAAAAACGGGCCCGTTATTCATCCAGGCCCGCAAGTTAATTTCACAAAAGACATTACGCCAAACTTCTATTAAGGCTGGCTTTCACCAGACTTTTGTAAGTCTTCTATCCGCTCTTCTGCAACGTCTTTCAATTCCCTGTATTTACCATATTTTCCTTCAATTTCAACGGCTTTGATATACAGTGCCAGCGCCTCTGCATTGCGGTGCATATGTTTATCCAGAATCCTTGCCGCCCGAAATCTGGCCGGATGAGGCGTATCAGGGTCCCAACTGTATGCCCGCTGGTAATAATCAAGTGCTATAGAGTAATCCTTGAAATATTCGGAAATTTCACCGGCCTGGTATGCAGCATCGTCAATCTTATCACTGCTTGGGTATTTCGTTATGACCTGTTCGAATTTAGTCAGAGCCATTCGATATAAATCTTTGTTTACAAGAAGTTGACCAAGCTTCTTTGCCTGTTTCTTCTGTAACGAGGCGTCTTCATAAATAAGATCTGCATCCGGAATCGAAGTGGTTGCTCTATATTTTTTCGAGGCCACAACAGGAACAATGTACTTATATTGAGGCATGACATTCAGGGCTCTTAATTCTTTGTTCGCCCAGTCCAGCTTCTCGTTGTTACCGGTCCTTGTGTAATACCTGACCAGCTTTTCAAGTCCCTGCCGATACGCCAGCCGGTTGGCTGCTATTCCTTCGACAATATCAATTTCACTGGCGTCGGTTAACTTGACCGGGCTACCTGTGCCAAGTGTCGGCCTGGTTCGGTTCGGCAACCGGCGGCTTACCCCGCTATCGGGATTAGTGCAACCGGCTAAAACCAATAATGAAACTATGAATATTACGATACAAAATCTCTTTGCCATGATGGCCTCCTTTCGATCTTAAACCAGCCTTTTCGGTCAATTATCAATTATGAAATATCAATTATCAACTAAAACTCCATTCGTCAAGAACAAACAACTAAAAAATATTCAAACTATTAGTTCAATTTTATTATAAAGGGCCATATTTGCCGAATCCATGCAAAATAAACAAAAAGACTCAATATTATAGGATAACCACTCAATAAAGGACCCTGAGTTTGTTTTAAAAAAAGGATTTGACTTTTTCGGCTGATTATTGTAAAATATCTATCATAAAACTCGGCGATACGACTGGAAGGGGGTCATCTGAGAATTCGTCGTTTCAAGGTGTCCTTTTTACAAAATTAAATATCCCTATGTATTGGCTGAAGATTCCGTCACACAAAATAATTTGGGAAGTTAGAATATGAAGCCGAACAAATCGATATCGATTATTATTGCCACATGCACATTACTACTACAACTTAGTTGTGAAGAACAGGTTATGCCACGACGAGAGTTGAATTCTGATTGGTTCAATCAGATGTCATGGCAAACTCGGCCGATGTCTCAACCTAAAAATATTGAGCCCACCACTCAAAGGAAACCGAAAATTACCTTTGACAAAGTGGTTCACAGCTTCGGCAACGTCAGCCCGGCAACAACTCACGTTTGTGAGTTTAATTTCACTAATACAGGAGACGGTATTCTTGAAATAGTTGAGGTCGAAAAAACATGCGGCTGTACACCATTTGTTTTAGCGAAACAAGAATATGCCCCAGGGGAAAAAGGCTCATTAAAAGTTGGATTTTATTCAGATACACAGCTTGGCAGCACTACAAAACCACTTTATGTATACAGCAACGATGAAACAAATCCCGAAGTGGAACTGGCTATAAAGGCTAATATTATGGCTAAAGTTGATTACGAGCCAAAGGCACTGAACCTTAAGCTGATGCAATCAAACGCCAATTGTCCAACGATTAAAATTCGCAGTCTTGACAATCAGCCTTTTTCAATAACAAGTTTCAAGTCAACTTCCAATTGTATCACCATCGACTACGATCCTTCAGTCAAAGCAAGGCAGTTTGTTCTTCAACCGAAAGTTGATATGCAAAAACTGGAACGTACCATGGATGGGCGTTTCGAGATTAGCCTATCTCATCCCGAAACCAAGTTAGTCAGCGGGACCTTCGGTGCACCTGCAAGATTTTCAACCAGCCCAAGATCAATCACAGTTCATCAGGCAAACTCTCAACAATCCATAAGAAAAAAAGTTCATGTCATAAGCAACTACAACGAGGATTTCGAGATTGAATCAGCTTTTTCTCAAGCAGGTAACATCAAGGTGCTCGACCAAAAAAGAATTCGTAATGGTTACGAATTAGAGTTACAGATAACACCACCGACGGCTAAAAGCGGAAAAAGAATATTCTCGGATGTGCTTTCTATGAACTTAAAAGGAGTCGGTAAACTTGAGATTGCCTGTAACGGATTTTATCCGGGAGCAACCACAGCCACAAATACAACAACAAAGTCATCCAGCTCATACAAAAAAAAGGAGAAATGCAAAACATGTAAGCCTATCCTGATGAACTGAAAGCATCAGACACGTTATAGGTTATGGATTAAAATTCAAGATATGTAAGTAATCCAAAGGATTGGAAACGGCATTGCAATCATAGGAGATTATTTCAAAGAGTGACATAATCGCCTCAAATCAGCTCGGTTGTGAAAACAAACCGGAATCTTTCATTTTTGAGACATTCAATTTTCAAATGCACGGATTTATCTTTATCCATCAAGCTATGAAGATCGTACTCTGCAGCCCAACTACTATTCGGTGCTATAGTTCCATCCTTTTCACTGGAGCTTGAGTTTCCTTTACGTTTCTCCACTATCAGTAAACGATAGGACGCCGAAGACAAAGGTTCCCGCGAAGGCATAACCCGCAGCGCTAAAGTCTGAAGTCCCCCATCTTCAAGAAATCTGTAAAACAATACGGGTTCATCCAGACCTCTTTCCACAATCATCACTTTATCAATTTCGTTGGCCTTTATAAATCCTATTTCACGAAAAGTCTCCTCACTGACCGGCACTTCAGCTAAACTCTCATCGCCAAGCATCTCAGCCAGATTCTTAATTTCCTCAGCCTTGACGTCATTACCCTTTTCAGCATACTGCATCGCCCGAGCGAGCATCAGTGTTTCACGGCCTTTTTCCAGCTCACCACGATCTATCCAGAAGCGGGTCAGTACAAGATACCCATCCAGCAAGGGGGTGGAGCTCTGTTCGATGAAAGCTCGCAATCGTTCAAACTGCTCCGGTGTCTGAAAATATTCCTTAAAAATCAGCAGGGTTTTTATGCCGACACCGATATCCAGTAATTTATCTATTACCTTCTGCATCCGTTCTTTAGTCCAGCAAGATTCATAATGTACAATCATAAAAGCTTCGGATACGGGCTTTTGAGAAACATCCGAGATGATTGAACCTGCATTTGCGTTGTGCTGCTCCTGGCGATATATATGGATACGCTCACCGCCTTTTCTCATTTTAAGGTAATCATTATCGTGGCCATTTAACGTCCAGCCAAGAGATTTCAATTCATCAATATAACCTGTTAACGCCTCTTTAGTTTGGTGTTCATCTGTGAACTGCAAAATCGTATCATTGTCCTTTAATAATCTGCTGCCCGAAATCTGATGCCGCAAATTATCGTTCATAATAAATGAAAATTCAGGTGTCTCGCGGTAGGTTCCATAAAGCACATTAGGCAGTTGAGGCAGTTCGCCATATTTATCCAGTAAATTCTCAAACTGTTTTTTGACAGACTTTATAAGCTCGCTGGAAACATTTTTCCCTTCAAGCTTATACTTGGCCTGGGGACTTTCTATCCCAAACATATTACTGACATGCTGGAGTTTGCCTTCGATACTGAACTGAACTATTGGAGATTTGCCGGGTTCAGAAGAATTAGATAAATCTCCAGGTATTGAACTGCTGGCCTGCCACTCCATTTTTGCCTGAATCTTGCGGCCACGAAGCAAATTACTTTCATCACAATCAGGCATGTCAATTGTGATGAAAACATCAGGCAGCAGACCTCCCTTCGGGGGCCAGTTTCCATACGGGTAATATGCCACTGTCTCTACATAAGGTAACTGAACTAAAGATTTCTGAAATTCCTTTGCTATACGATTGAGCAAGCGATTAGGATTTTGACTAATAAGCATAACGTTGCGCATGCTTATTCGTGCATCGGTTCCCGGCGAGGCCGAACTATAGGCCTGGACTTTATTACTGGCCTTCATCGTACCGATGTGTGGCTCGAACTTGAAGAATGTCCCATCCCCGCCTTCCGGATTATCTGTTTCAGAACTATTCAAAATCACTACATGTTCAGCGTTAAAGCCGCCAAGAGGCAATTCGAAAAGCACGAGCACAAATACAACGCATATTATTGCAATGACAGCTACGGAATGTTTCGGCTTAGTATATTCGTCGATTTCCGGTGGTCGAAGTAATACCCCAAAGACTGCGTATGTAAGGCTAAGAAACGGATTAAAGAAAACGAAAGTAAACAACCAAAAAATCTTAGTGCCCAATCTCCGGCCAATTATCGGATAAAATTCACGACGGCCCAAACAGTGCAACAATAACGCCGACCAAATAATCAGGTAAAGCCCATTTAGAACATACCAAAGCATTAAAGTTTACCTTTCAAATAAACGCTGCTTTCCAGACCGACTTATGCTATTTTTTGTGTTCATAAGACCTTTAATCCATGGTGGCTTATGTCTTTTCGGCGTTTTTTAATCCCAACTAAAATATAAGATTGAATAAAGACATCCGGCATCCATCAGATTTTGCCGTAAGGCCCGCTCAGGGACCCCTAAGGGGGCCTCCTGCGGACTGCCAACCCTAGGCAATGCCAGGTTTTTGAACCCCCCAGAGTAAATCTGGGGGCTAATCAAAATTGGCTTTGTTTTGGGTTTGAATTGGCTTTGTTTTCGACTTACCAAAATAATGCCTTTTTGCCATAATCTTTTTATTTCATAGAGCTTACGTTTGAAAACTTGTCCTGAGCGTAGTCGAAGGATTGGCTTCGTTTGGGTTCGTTTTGGCTTTGAATTGGCTTTGTTTTCGACTTACCAAAATAATGCCTTTTTGCCATAATCTTTTTATTTCAAAGAGCTTACATTTTAAAACTTGTCCTGAGCGTAGTCGAAGGATTGGCTTTGTTTTGCAAAAAAACACTCCGATTTGTAGAGAACTCTCGACAGTTGTCGAACAGGTTGGGTATATGCGTTGATGTGTATATGCGTTAATGAGTGTGTATTTTTCCTGATTCACACTTTTACTCATGTACTCATTCACCCCCAAGAGGCAGCTACCTGCGCTAAAAATATCAAACATTAAAACTAAAACTGTAAAATCACATATAAAAGTTCAAAAATTGAGCTCCGCAATAAAAACAAACATGGATTTAGACCAAAGTGCTTGAATTTTAATTTTTACTATGTAATTTTGCTTTTTTCACTTTGATTTTTGATTTGCTTACTCCGCTATACGATATGCTATATACCAAATACTAATACTACATAGTAAAAATTTATAATCGAAATCGGCCAAATTGCAAGCAAAATCCCCGAAAATTCAGGATTTAGGGGGTAGGGTATAGGAATTTTCGGTCATCCTGAACGCAGTGAAGGATCTGGCCAATGAATTGAAATCTTGCTGTTATTTAAGAAAAAAACCATCCATTTCGCTCACTGCGTTGGCTTAGTGGCTGCCACCCTTTTGGCATACGTAGAACTACGTATTTTTAAAAAATTTCAATCCCTCATCCCCCAATAAGCCAAAGCCTCATTATACGGCTCAAAATAATTGTCGATAAATAGATTGGAGTCATTAGGGAAAGTCACCGTTTTTTTTTGTGAACTGTACCCAGCCATTAATTGATGGCTGTCCATAGTTTCTCCCTAGTTTCTTTCACGAATCTTCATGGGAACTTTACAATTTTGAGACAGAGGAAAATAAAGTAGATCAACCAAATTGAGATTTGGGAGATTGGTAAATGGAAATATTCGGGATACCCGTATTCATTATTTTTCTCATAGTGGTTTGGGTATGTTCAAATTACTCCAATCAACAACAGAAAGAACGAGAGCAAATTGCCAGAAAGTGGAATTCTATCGCAACAGGAATGAGTAGGGAAGAAGTTCTCAGGAGACTGGGAAAACCAAATCGACTTGTGGAGATGGGAGCACAGGAGGCGTGGGGGTATGGGCCAAACATTTCGGATGGTCAAATATTTTTCGTCGAGGATATAGTGGTTGGTTTTCAAAAACCTTCATGTACTGTAAATGTTTCTGTTCCATGAGCACATAGAATATTAGAATATTAAGAATATTAGAGAGAATATTAGGGTCATATCTTTTTTTACAACTTATTTATAAGGGATTAATAGGAAAAATAAGTAGGGTGGGGTACACTTTCTCCGTCCCTTATACTGCGAAGGATGAAAGCCCCACACTACCAAACTGAAACGACGGAAGAAACTGTAATTTCGATCATAATAAAAAATGAAGGGTAAATAAAATGGCGGGATTACGTGGTGAGGTAAGAAAGCGGAGGGAAGCAGCAAAATGTCAACCATGGGATTACGAGACAACAAAAAACGAATGCCTTGAGGTAAATCGCTCCTTTGAAAAATTGGGACAAAATCCAACACCTCGCTTTCGCGAGGAGATCAAAAATAAAAACAACAATTACATAAGGCAGTGGGTAATGGGGTGTCACTTCAATTGGCTCAATCCCCGAAGATAAAAAACAAGATAAAAATAATCAGCAGAAGATTGCCGCAGTCGTCCCCAAGGGACTCCTTCGCAATGACGTAAAGCGTGTTTACAACGAGGTAGGTGCTATATCATAACACACTACCGCCAGCTTCCCGCTTGCGCGGGAATAACAAGGAGTCTCAGTCGTTATTCTTTTCGGTTTGAATTTCTGCTTTAGCCTGCCGCGGCATGGCGATGGTTCCCGTCCTGGCGACACTTTTTATGCCGTATGGCTTGCATACATTGATAAAGGCTTCAATTTTTCCCTCCGGCCCGCTGACTTCAATCATTATAAACTTCTGACCGATATCAACAACCTTGGCCCTAAAAACCTCTATCAATGATAGAATTTCAGCTCGCTTTTCCGGAGTTGCAGAAACAACCATGAGCATTAAATCACGTGCTACCACCGGCTGGCCGACGAAATCCTGAACCTTAACGACCGGAACAACCTTTGCCAATTGCTTTCGAACCTGCTCAACAACCCTGTCATCGCCAATAACAACAATCGTCATCCGGCTCAAATCCGGGTCCTCGGTTCGACCAACAACGAGCGAATCAATATTAAATCCACGTGCAGCAAACATCCCCGCTACATGAGCCAGAACTCCAGGTTTATTCTCAACTAAAGCGCTTATTATATGCTTCATTTTGAATGCCTCTTTCAAAGCTAAGTTCAGATCAATCTTTCCAATATTTCAAGCCCATCCATTTCGCTAAGGCTTTTACCAGCCGGAACCATAGGCCATACATTCTCCTCGGGCTCGACACGGAAGTCAACTACGCAAGGCTTCTTTTCTTTCAACATTTGCTTAATCGCATTAGATACATCGGCCTTACTCTCTACAGTCATACCAACAGCGCCCATAGCCTTTGCGAT
>CAZMWN010000134.1:0-9409 GCA_964569935.1 uncultured Pirellulales bacterium | reverse complement strand
GCACCTCATGAGTAATTATTGTCCCCTGTGTTTGGTTACTACTGCTTCTTACATGAATTTTGACATCATATTTTTTTCCGAATTCGACGGCACGAGGATGCATGACGCCGGCTCCTAGGCTTGCCATCTCGAGCATTTCATCATAACTGATTTCGTCCATTTTTGCGGCATTTTTATATATCCTCGGGTCGGAAGTATGAATTCCGTCAACATCGGTATAAATTTCGCACTCCCTGGCCCCTAACGCTGCCGCCAATGCAACGGCAGTTGTGTCTGAACCGCCGCGACCGAGTGTGGTTATATTTTCATATTCGTCTATACCCTGGAAACCTGCGACAATAACGATTTTGCCCCGGTCCAATTGGTTGTGAATTCGTTCAGCGTCAATACTTTGTATCCGTGCTTTAGTATGAACACTGTCGGTCATCATTCGAATTTGACCACCGGTGAAGCTAATTGCCTGACGGCCCATGGCGTCCAGAGCCATAGCAAAAAGCGAGACTGTCTGTTGCTCACCGGTACTAAGTAGCTGGTCCATCTCACGTTTGGGAGGATTGGGATTAAGTTCTAAAGCGTCGGCAACGAGCTGGTCGGTTTGTTTACCTCGGGCTGAGGCTACAACCACAACGGAATAGCCTTTTTCTGCGGTCTCGATTACACGTCGGGCGGCTCGGCGAATTTTTTCGGCGTCAGCAACCGAAGTGCCGCCAAATTTTTGAACAATTATTTCCATGGTTGGTTCTTTTCTTAAGCTCCTAAACTCTTATACTCCTAAACCTTAGTATTAAATTTTACTATGATTGTCAAGCTCTTAGCTTTTTAGGAAATACTCCATTAGTTCATAACCGTTGTCAATTTTAAATCCCGATTTGGCGGCGTTGGTCTCGCCAAAAGTTGTATTTAGAATTCCGCTTATATTGTCACCTGCCATGGCAAATGGTACCGGCTCTGCCGAATGAGCACAGCTATTGACGGGTGTTGGATGATCCGGCATTACCAGTATTCGCCAGCTTTTATAATTATGAAGTGCTTCGAAAACAGGGCCGACAATATGTTTATCGATTTGCTCGATAGCTTTTTTCTTCATTTCAGCATTGCCATTGTGAGAAGCTTCATCAGGTGCTTCAATGTGGATGAACACAATGTCATATTGTTTGAGTGCTTCTACTGCCGCTGTTCCTTTGCCTTGATAGTCTGTGTCTATAAAACCGGTGGCGCCTGGCACAGGAATCAGGTCGAAGCCGATGAGTTTTGCCAGACCTCTTGCAAGATCGACTCCGGTAATTGCAGCGCCTTTGATTCCGAAACGTTTATGGAAACTTTCCAACTGGGCCTGTTTACCATGTCCCCAAAGCCAGATTGAACTGACCTGATTTTCACCCAGGTCTTTTCTGACTCTGTTAATATCATGATGAGCGAAGAGCTGCTGTGAACGAGCCATTAAATCGATGAGCAGTTCAGATCCTTTGCCGCGAGGCAATATCCTGTCTATTGCCACACCTATATTATCGTGAGGCGGGTATGTCTTAACGTCAAAATCGATCTGTTTAAAAACTAATAAGTGTCGATAGCTAACACCTGTATGGAATTGCATTTGCTCATTACCAAGCTGATCATGCAGCTCTTTTATTAGTTTACTGCCCTCTGCGGTTGAGATATGTCCGGCACTGTGATCGACCATTTTGCCGTCGGCGATGGTCACCAGATTGCACCTGAAGACCCAGTCGCCTAAAGACAGCTTGATATTCCGGGCTGTTGCTTCAATTGGTGCCCGGCCGGTATAATATCTCCGGGGGTCGTAGCCTAAAAGACTCATTTGAGCGACATCGCTGCCTGCTTCCATGCCGTCGGGAATTGTCCGGACAAGACCTTGTCTGCCCATGGTGCTTATTTTGTCGATATTAGGTATTTCTGCTGCTTCAAGGGCTGTTTGTCCGTTGAATTGCTCAAGCGGGTTATCTGCAGCACCGTCAGGTACTATTATAGCGTATTTAGTCACTAATCTTTATCCTCTGGAATATCCACAATTCTTATACAAACCGGTTTTCCACCGATAGAGTCAAGTTTCTCCATATCTTCCAGCGCACCGGTGACGTTCTTCTGCCGAGTTGGATGGGTAATGATTACTACTGGAACAGTGTTATCAGGGCCTATCCCTTCGTGCTGTAATGCCCCGGATATACTTATCTTATGCTCTGCCAGAACTTTGCTCCATTGAGCTATAACACCCGGCTGGTCCTTGCACATTATTCGTATGTAAAACCTGCTAACGAGATTGTCTATTTTATCTATTAATGGTGCAATTTTGCTTCTCGGTTGCAGATTTAAATGGCTAAAAGTAGTGGCGGAATTGCCATGAGCAACATCGATAATATCCGCTAAAACTGCACTTGCAGTCGGCATCATTCCCGCACCTCGGCCGTAGAACATAACCTGTCCGACGGCACTGCCGAATATGCTTATTGCATTGAATGGACCTTCAACTCGGGAAAGCGGATTGTCTTTGGCAATAAATGAAGGATGCACTCGAAGTGAGACTCTGTTTTGTTCGTCTTTTTGTCCAATTGCCAATAATTTCAGACAATAGCCCATTTCACCGCCGTAGTGTACATCATCTTTCGAGATTTTTTCAATGCCCTCGACAAAAACGTCGTCGAGCATGATTTCATACCCAAAAGCAATAGAAGCAAGGATGGTTAGTTTGTGAGCGCTGTCAACGCCGTTAATGTCAAGGGTTGGATCTGGTTCAGCATAGCCTTTTTCCTGTGCTTGAGTTAATGCCTGGTCAAATCGTTCATTTTTGGAGGTCATATTTGAGAGAATATAGTTACAGGTCCCATTGACAATGCCATACATCTTGTTAATATTATTTGCCGTCAATCCTGTTCGTATTGCCGAAATAATAGGTATTCCACCGGCACAGCTCGCTTCGAAAGCTATACATCTTCCGTTTTGTCGAGCAACCCTGTAAAGCTCGTTGCCGTATTCAGCTAATAAGGCTTTATTGGCAGTAACTACGTCTTTTCCTGCCTCCAACATTTTAAGCTGGACCTGTTTTGCTGCATCGGTTCCGCCTACTGTTTCCACACCTATTTCAATGGTATCATCATTCAATAATCTATTGAGGTCGTTGGTTAATATATCATTTGGCAATTTTATAGGACGTTCCGATGTTGTGTCGGTATCGACAACACAGTCCAATTCCAGCCGAAGACCGGTCTTGGTGGCTATCGAATCTGCATTTTCGATTATAAGCTTTGCAACACCGCTGCCTATAGTCCCAAAACCGACAAGGCCAATTTTTACAATTCGTTCATCCATAAAGACATATCCCGGCATTATTACTGCATAAATAAAATAATTAGATATAGAAACAGCTGTTTTTTAAGTTTTTTCTTAATAGAATCGTGTAATTTAATCGAAATCATTTTGTCTGGTCAAGTAAAAACCACCAAATTACAGACTCAAAACGCATCACAAGAACTGGATTAATATTGACTTACTTGCCCTGTATATGTTAGAATAGATAAATTAAATCTGTGAGGCTGTATATAGGGCCTAATTGTGAAAGAAGTCAATTAGCCGAATTATTGTACCGGTTTTTGACCTTTTGAAGATGGGGTATGCCTCCTTTAACTGGAGGCCGAGGACATAAGTATAAAAAGCAGGCAGGGTTAATGATTTTTGGTACCTCGGTTATTCATTAGTTTAATAGCTGAGGTCATCTATTTTTTAGAGTAAATCAGTAAAAGAAACGTACATGCAGGAAAAAAGCGATAATCTCAAGAGCGATTCTAATGTTGCTCGGATACCTGTTGATACTACCGATCGTACCCTTAGGTGTCGCCATGAGATGAAATACCATATCAGCGAATCAAAAGCTGAGGCGATAATCCAGTTTATTAAGCCTTATATCCAGATGGACCGGTATAGTAAGCTGCAGCGGAGCGGTGCTTATCCGATAGTGAGTCTTTATTTGGATTCGAACGTACTACAACTTTGCAAAGAAAGTCTGCGTGGACATAAGAACCGTTTCAAATTGCGTATTCGCAGTTATACCGATGAACTGGAGTATCCTCGCTATCTTGAAATCAAGCGCCGGATGAATACAATTATTATTAAAAGCCGTGCACGTGTTATGGAGAAGGATGTACCGACATTGCTTGCAGGGCTACCTCTGCCACCACAGAATTATACTGCTGACACTGAAACCATCAGTCAGTTTCAGTTGTATATGGACACTATCATGGCAAAGCCTGTCGTTCTTGTTCGTTACGTGCGGCGTGCTTATGAAGATACTTCGCACAACAGGGTGAGGGTAACATTTGACTATGAGCTTGCTTATAGTATCACTAATTTGCCCCAGGTTAGGCTTGACGGGCGAGGCTGGCAGAGAAATCCCTATACGGTGGGTGGAGTCATATTAGAAATTAAGTTTACCGGCCACTACCCTGTGTGGCTCAGTCAAATGGTCAAATATTTTAACTTGCGGCAGAGTTCGATTTCAAAATATGCTTCTTCGATTCGAGACTCGTGCCTGTTAAGGTTTTGTGCGCCCCGTGTAATTGGGTAATAAATTATGGATAGGATTTGGGAAATATTGGAAGGTACTCCTTCAACTGGGGGGGCCTTTACGCCGGAAGCGGTTCTTTTATCCCTTTTACTGGCCTTTGTTCTTGGCCAGGTCCTGGCATGGGTCTATTACTTTACGCACAGCGGCCTGTCCTATTCGAGGTCTTTTGTACAGTCGTTGATTGTAATAACAGTTGTCGTGGCAATGGTTATGGCTGTTATTGGTACCAGTATTATCACGGCTGTTGGATTAATGGGTGCTTTGGCGATTATACGTTTTCGAAATATCATCAAAGATACAAGGGACATAGCCTTCATTTTTTGTTCGCTTGTAATTGGCATGGCGTCAGGTTCTCAGCGATACGCGGTCGCTATTGTTGGTACTGTTATCCTGAGTTTAATAATAATATATCTGTATTTGGTTGGCTTCGGCACACATCAGCCACATAACGGATTTTTGCGGTTTGTCTCTAAGGGACATATCGGTCCTGAAAGCCCGATTCCCTCCATTCTCAGGCGTTTCTGTGGAAATTTTACACTCATATCGGCGCAAGGTACCGGTTTTGGAACGAACGAAATAGAGTACGCATATCAATTGATGATTCGGGATGCAACAAAGAATCAGCAGTTGTTATCAGAGCTGCAAAAGGTTGAGGGACTCGAGAATATCAGCCTAACAATGCAGGAACAGTTGCTGGAGGTTTAAGTAGCGTATGAAAAGGATAGATCTTAAAAGTTATCCGTTTCGTGTGCGCCATCACATACTTCCAGTCGTGGTTTGGTTGGGTGCTGTGCTGTGTGTTGTGGGGCTTTTTTCACGTCGCACACAACGTTTCGAAGTCCTTGGTATAGCCCAGAGCCAGGAACAACAAATAGCGACCAATTGCCCGGCCCGTCTTGTGAATGTCCCCGTCCAGTTGTTCGATGAGGTAAAACAGGGGCAGATATTAGCAGTAGTCAATACGGTACCCGATGATGAACAGCCCAGGGGCCAATTGCAGGCACAACTTGCAACTGTTTTGGCGGAAATTGAACATCTTACTGCACAATTAGTCCCTACTGAGGATAGCCTTACCGCTGATAAAACGGATCGTGAAACCAATCGCATTATCGACAGCAGAAGATTCTCAGTTGACGTTGAGAATGCAAGGCTTGATATTCTCAGATTGAGAGCACTAATTGAAACTGACCGAATCACTTTGAGGGACCTGGCTCTGGAAGTGAAAATTACCGAGGAACTTGTCAGACAACAGGCTGTAGCGCCTTATGAACTACAGAAAGCACAGGCTCAGCATGATGCTTTGGCGACGAAGATAAATGAAAATGAGAATCTATTGATCCAGGCGAATACCGCACTTGAACAGGCTCAACATCGGCGTGACGAATATGTCCAATTCCAGCCGTATCATCCCTCGGTTGAAGGTGCTCTGGATGTGGTTCGTAAGGCGATAAGGGTGCAGGAGCGTCGAATGGACGAAGTATTACTGCAGATTGAGGCATTGGATTTGCGTGAAGCTATGGAATTAAAGGCACCATTTGATAGTGTTGTCAGTCAGGTCCTGCACAGACCTTCTGAAGCTGTTTTAGCAGGTGAACCGATTTTAATAATAACTGAGGCTGGACCTTCTGATATTATAGCATATGCAAATGAAGACCAGTCGCATCTTATTAACGAGGGAATGGAAGTTGAACTTATAAAGAGCAGTGACCCGGCACGGATTGCGCGTTCCTACATCACATATGTTGGGCCGGTTATGAAACAGTTGCCGGTGAGGTTGTGGCGAAATCCAAATTCTCCTCAATGGGGACGGCCTTTTCTAATCAAAGCTCCGCCTGAAATGGAGCTGGTGACAGGTGAGGTGGTCGGAATACGAAGATTGTAATTGCCGGTTGGATAATGTTCAAATATTTTAACAGACATAATGTTGGTTTGATTATATTTAACCTGGCTGTTTTATGCAGTTTAGCTGGATGCACGCAGCATAACTATAAAGGGGAAGCTGACCAGCAGGTCTATAAAATTATCGACCAAAAATGGCAGGATGATTTCGGTGCCAGGGTTAACTACAAGGTCAGTGACACCGAGCCATCAACCGGCGATATTCAAATCGCAAAAGCAGTTCCTGATTCGGGCGTCCTGACTTTGCCTGAGGCGGTGGCTCTGGCGACTGCTTACAATCGTGAATATCAAACCCAGAAGGAAGAACTTTACATCAAGGCGTTGGATCTTAGGCTGACACGTCACCAGTTCGAGCAGCAGTATTTTGGTATAGTAACCGGCGGATATACTGCAGACCGTAATGACGAGGTGGTGGGAATTGAAGCGAATTTCGGTTTCAATCGGTTATTGGCGCAGGGGACCATTATCGGCACGAAAGTCGCCCTTGCCTGGGCTGATATTCTGACCGGTAACATGCGCAGCGGATTGACTTCAATCTTAAACGTAACCGTAACGCAACCTTTGCTTCGCGGCAGTGAACGTAAAGTCGTCCTGGAGAATCTCACACAGGCAGAACGTGACACATTATATCAGGTGCGTGCGTTTAACCGGTTTCGCCAGACGTTTGTTGTTTCAGTTATCAGTCAGTACTACGGCGTTTTGCAGCTATGGGATGAAATGGAAAACGCCCGGCGAAATTGTGATACGTTGGACCTGCTTATTGAGAAGGTCGAAACGTTAGCGAATGCCGGCCGTGTCCCTCAATTGGAGTTGGAGAGAGTTCGTCAGGAGAAGCTTAGAGCTTACGATGCTTTTCTTCAGGCCGAAAAACAATATAAACAAGCCCTCGATGAGTTCAAGATAAATCTGAGTTTGCCGACAACCGCTCAATTACAGTTGGATACAAATGTCCTCGATTCTTTAAGAAAATCTAAAATGGCCATGCCGGATTTCTCCGATGACGAAGCTATCGAGACCGCATTGCTCCGGCGTTTGGACCTGGTCAATAATGCTGATGCTGTCACCGATGCCCAGCGCAAAGTTTATGTTGCCGCCGATAGTCTGCGTGCGGAATTAAACCTAACCGGGACAGCCGGTGCCGCATCGTCAAGACGAGCCGACCGCCAGAGTTTGGATTGGACCAGAGAAGATTATAGTCTTGGTTTTGAACTGGATTTGCCGCTGGACCGTGTGCCTGAACAGAATGTATATCGAAAAGCCTTGATAGCTCTGAGCCAGCGAGAGCGGGAATATGAACAGGCTGCTGATACGGTTAAGCTTCAGGTTCGCAATGCCTATCGTGACCTTACCGAAGCAGCCCAGCGTTACAGCGTACAGACCGAAGCTTATCAATTAGCAGAGAAACGCCATAACAATACCCTCACGCTGCTCGAATATGGTCGAACCAGTAGCCGCCGCGTGCTTAGCGCCCAGAACGACCTGATTGATGCACAGAACGCCGCAACAGAAGCTTTGGTGAATTTTACCATCGCGAGCTTGAATTTTTACAGAGATGCCGGCGTACTCCATGTACGCCCCGACGGTATGTGGCAGCGTTGAATCATCAATTCGGCAGGGAAATAGCAACCTTCCAGCCATTCTGCTGACATTTCTCTTTTTTCCTTTTCGAAAACGGGGTGATACTATGTTTATTACTTGGATGATGATTCCGCGACTTGTATGTGGTTGAGTAATTGATTTTTGGTGGATTTTTCCAGGTTTATGGTTTATTGTGTAACGGCAATGGATCAACTTTAACATTGATTGGGAGCTGAAAGGATAAATGTGTTTGGTTAAGGGAATATATAAATTTAACGAAATTGAGAAGAAATGGCAGCGGTTTTGGGAACAATCCAAGACGTTTAAGGCCCGGGACCGTGATGGTTCCAGGCCGAAATATTATGTTCTGGATATGTTTCCCTATCCGTCCGGTCAGGGTCTGCATGTCGGCCATCCGGAAGGTTATACCGCAAGTGATATTGTAGCCCGCTATAAACGAATGAAAGGCTTCAACGTCCTGCACCCAATGGGCTGGGATGCGTTTGGCTTGCCGGCAGAACAATACGCCGTCCAGACGGGAACCGCCCCTGAAGAAACGACACAAAATAACGTTGATAATATACGCAAGCAAATCAAATCGCTTGGTTTTAGCTACGATTGGGACAGGGAAGTCAATACGACCGATCCGAATTATTACAAGTGGACGCAATGGATATTTCTGAACATGTTCAATAGCTTCTTCGATGAGCGGGATCAGAAGGCAAAGCCGATCGAGCAATTGCCGATTCCGGAAGGATTGAGCGAACAGGACAGGCAGAAATTCATCGATGATAATCGTCTTGCTTATGAAGCGGAAGTTGCTGTCAACTGGTGCCCGGCATTAGGAACGGTTCTGGCGAATGAAGAGGTAGTGGGGGGACTGAGCGAGCGGGGTGGGCATCCGGTAGTGAGAAAGCCGATGCGGCAATGGATGCTAAGAATCACAAAATACGCCGAAAGGCTGATTGGCGATTTGGCTGATGTTGACTGGCCCGGATCAATCAAAAAACTGCAGGTGGATTGGATAGGAAAAAGTATCGGTGCAGATGTTGATTTCAAAGTCGACGGTTTCGATGAAAATATACGTGTTTTCACTACTCGTCCCGATACCTTGTTCGGTGCAACATATATGGTAATGGCTCCTGAGCATCCGCTTGTGGATATACTTACGACCGGGGACAAAAAAGAAGCTGTTCAAAAATATCGCGAAGAAGCGGCTCGAAAGAGCGATTTGGACCGTACTGATTTGGCCAAGGAAAAAACCGGCGAGTTTATCGGTGCTTACGCTATCAATCCGGTCAATAACGAAAAGATTCCGATTTGGATAAGCGACTACGTTTTGATTAGCTACGGGACAGG
>CAZMWN010000133.1:0-9450 GCA_964569935.1 uncultured Pirellulales bacterium | reverse complement strand
CAGAAGATAGAAGCAGGATGTGATAGTAGCATAACCGTCGCTGCCGTTCGAGCCTAATTGATATGCAGTTTTTCGATCAGGAGCCATCCATTGGGATATCTGAGTACCCCATGTGGTTGATCTGCCTCCTGCTCGCGGGAGCTCATCGTCATAATCGTTTGCATAGAGCATCATCGCCTTGCCGATACCGGAGAGGTTGGTCCCGCAGACCATCCTAAAGGCGATCTGCCTGACCTTGGCCAGTGCGGGCATCAGAATGCCCATTAACAGAGCTATGATCGCAATTACGACCAACAGCTCAACCAGTGTGAAACCTTTGCGTCTCATTTTTTTTCTCCTTTAATTTTTCGGAGATTCGCATGGCCGAGCGTTTCTGAGCACTTTTTGAAAATCTTTCTTATAATGAATAAGTACAGCTAAATATTAGGATCGCATCATGACTATCCCTGCTAAAAAGTAACGCTTAGCACTAAACGCCGTTTTTTTGCGAATCTCCAGAGTTCTTATTTTTTTCGCTCAAAAACGGTCGGTTCATCCAAATTCAGAAAATTTGCCGATAAGCTTTGCGTAATCGGGTCGTTCGACGCTCTGGGCGGCTCTGATTCCGGGTGGCTTATGCCGATTGTTGGCAGGCAGGCCTAAGAAATGAGACAACAAGTAATATGATGACGACGGAGATTGTTATGATTCTTTCATGCCTGTCTGTCTTTTTTTTCATATCGGCGCGAATATAATGCGCAAAGCTGCCCTCGACAAAAAGTTTATCCAAAATATAAAGGAGCCTTTACCAGGCAGGTGGGTTTAAGATATGATATTATAGACAAATATGATGACAAATTAAATTATGATAACAAGTCGAACCTACCTGTCTTTATTATAATTCTAACACGTCCGGTCAATACTGTCAAGGGTTTTTTTTCAAATTTCCGGAATTTATTTGATGGAGTAGATTTGTTCAAATAAGGGTTGCAAACTGCCTTAATTAGTCTTATATTCAAAATTCTTCCCTATTTTTGAAAGGATTATCAATGAAGTATGACGTAGCTGATTTGTCATTAGCCGGGGGGGGCAAAAAACGTATTCTCTGGGCTGATAATGATATGCCGGTTTTAGCGGCGATTCGTAAAAGATTCGCAAAATCAGAGCCTTTAAAGGGCAAAAACGTCTCTGCCTGCCTGCATATTACTGCTGAGACAGCTAACCTGGCCAGAGCATTGAAAGCAGGCGGAGCGAACCTTGTTCTTTGTGCATCTAATCCCCTGAGCACTCAGGATGATGTGGCGGCTTCGCTGGTCAAGGATTTTAAGATATCGGTTTTTGCCATTTGCGGGGAGAATCGGAGCTCTTACTATAAGCATATCAACGCGGCTATCGACCATAAGCCTGTTATGACATTTGACGACGGTGCCGACCTTGTGAACGAACTGCACACTCGAAGGAAGAAAGAGGCCGGCCGGATTATCGCAAGCATGGAAGAAACTACTACCGGCGTCATTCGTTTAAGGGCGTTGGCAAATAAAGGTAAATTGAACTTCCCTGTTATTGCGGTAAACGACGCTGCGACCAAACACTTGTTTGATAATCGTTACGGCACGGGCCAGTCGACCGTCGATGGAATAATCCGGGCGACTGATTTTCTTATGGCAGGCAAAAAAGTCGTTGTGGCCGGCTATGGCTGGTGCGGGCGAGGTTTTGCTATGCGGGCCAGGGGGATGGGAGCAATCGTTATCGTAACCGAGGTGGATGCTATCAAGGCCCTGGAAGCATCCATGGATGGTTTTTCGGTTATGCCCATGGCCGAAGCGGTAAAGATTGGTGAGTTGTTTGTGACACTTACAGGCAATAAAAATGTCATACGGGCGGAACACTTCCGTGCTATGAAAGACAGGGCCGTTGTTGCCAATAGCGGGCATTTCAATGTTGAGCTGGATATACCGGCCCTGAAGAAACTCAGCAAGAAAGTGTCACGTAATGTGCGTCATTGCGTCGATGAATATGTCCTTAAGAACAACAAGCGCATCTATCTTCTCGGTGAAGGGCGGCTGATTAATCTTGCCGCCGCTGAGGGACACCCTGCAAGTGTGATGGATATGAGCTTTGCGACGCAAGCCTTGCAAGCTGAATATGTAATTAAGCATCAGGGCAAGCTGTCCGTTGCCGTTCACGATGTTCCAATAGAGATAGAACACCAGATCAGCAAATTCAAACTTAAGTCAATGTCGATAAGTATTGACAAACTTACCGACGAACAGATTGCCTATCTGGCCTCCAGCGGTGAAGGGACGTAAATTAGCACCCCCGTCTCTTGTTGTTTATGGTTCGAGTTACGTGCCGTGGCTAACGAGTAGCGATGAGGTGATGCTCATGGAAAGTAAAGAGACAGAAAAGGCGCCAATAGTAGTCTCGAAGTCTTTTATGACCTTTGGTCCCACGCTGCACTACAGCCATAAAAACGTTCAAAGGAACTGGCTTCTTGCTATCGTAGCCTTTGGAATAAGTTGCCTGTTTTGGTCGAAGATAGCAACAGGCACATTTTGGTCTTTCGAGATAGAAACCGTACCGACATCTGAGTTTTGGCGCTTGGATAGGTCTCTTGTAACCGTCGTGAGCATATTTGAATATCCCTGGCAGATTGTTGTTTTAGGACTGCTTATGGGTATTTTGGCCATTACGCCGGTTTTGATATCGCAACTGATGAGCTTTGAATATAGTCTTCCTTTTATATTGGGAGTTGTTTTTTTAGCCAATTTACCGGGTTTTGCAATATGCCTGTTGATAAGTTGTTTTGCGGTAGCATCTCGACCTCTTCGTTTTCGTTCACGCTTTATTGCGGTAGTTCTATGCGCAGCTCCGCAACTTATTTACTGGGGATACTTCGGTCGTGCCCGAGGGGTGGAACCTATTGAGTGGGGTTTTTCTTTTGCACCCTGGATTTGTGCCTGGCTTGAAAGTTTGGTTATAGCAGGATTTGTACTCGGGATAGGTCACTTTACACGCTACAGGCCGGGATTAGTCTGGATTTTCACTTTTTTTACACTTGTGATAGCTGTAGTTGTATTTGAAGTTGCAATCGGTTTTGACGAGCTGGACTATCAGCTTTATGTTGCTAAAAATAATCCTGAAAACGTCAGTGAATTTCATGACCACAGTATTACCGAGGCACTGAACGAGACCACCCAAGATCCTGCGATTCAGAAATATCTGCAGGGATTTTTCTATCCTACCGAACAAACGGCACTCCGAGCAGAGCTCAAAAGGGAAATTCAGCTTCAGTTAAGTTATGACCGTTGGCCGACATGGTTTAAAGTACCTCAGCAGTTGGAATATCAGGCGAAAAAGGAGTGGTTGCTTGAACAGTATGATATGTTTATAAACAACCGTTCCAACAGTCGTCGGATGCCAATTGCACTTTACTTCAAAGCGATTTTAAGTGAATACAGCCCCGATATCAGAGTCCTTGGTGACAATGAAGCATTGCACTTCTATAGTGATTATCCGCATGAAAGGTCGGCGGAAACATGGTTTAAATTGTATCGGGATTTTGGGAACAGCCCGGAATCTCTCGAAGCACGATGGCGCATAGCGAAGTTATGGGCTGGAAGAGGCATATTTGAGCAGGCTGACGAACTTCTTGCTGAGACCCATTCTTTGGTAGCTGAGCAACTGAAATTACTCAGGGCAAAACAAAGGCCGAACGAATCATTGTTCGGGCTGTTTCAGCTCCCGGCCGATACTGTTATGACGATACCGAGGTTGAGTGAGCTACAAAGAAGATTGGATCAACTACGGGCTCTTATAGGAGCGGAAAATAGAACCGGTCAGCCCGATTCAACAGAACTTCTTGCCCAGTTTGTTGTGCTTAATCAACACGCCCTAAATTATCCACAGCAACTGGATAGACTGATTCAACAGACAAAAGATGGTGCCCCTATTCGAGACAATATCTTGTTGGCACAGGCGAAATTAATGGATAACGAACAACTTCGAGCAGAGAAATTAACCAGACTGCACGAAGAGCATCAGGACACCGATGGTGGAATACAGGCCTTATATGAACTGGGTCTTTTGAAGATTAGCCTTTGGCGTCAGCAGGATGAATCGGATCCGGAGTTGAAGAAAAAGTGTCTCGATGAGGCGAGGGCAATTTTGACAAGCTTCCTAAGCTTGTATCCCGATAGCGTTTATGTCGAACAAGTTAAAAGGAATCTGGATGGGTTGCCCGCGAGTTGATAAACTGTTCATGGTTCATATATCATAGTTCTTTGTTAAGCTATGAACTCGTATGGAGGTGATAACAGGTGACAGTTGAGAAAGGTTTATCTCTGAATTCAGGAACGAAGATTCTGTTGATAGGTGAGGCCGACAAAGCTTTTCATAGTTCGTCATTTATTAATCATATTTCATCGATGAACTGTGAACTGGTCACTATGCCCTCATTGGCTGATGCGATTGGTGCCGCAGTACTTAAAGACTGTACCGTGATTGCTATAGTAATATCCGGAAACGTTGTCAAATTAGAGTCAGGTATCAGGGCCATGAGAAATACCTGCAATTCAAGGATTATCCTTTTGGCGCAAATGTATGAAGAACCGATAGCAGTCCGGCTCGCAGGCTTGACTTATAACGGCCTGTCTCTTGTGGATGATTACTTGATTTGTCCAGTCCAGTCTGATAGTTTTTATGAATTCGTGATTAATAGGCACGAACACGGACCGGGCGAACTTACTACCGCCGTGGTTGACCCGTCAGTAGAAACGCGGATCAAACACCTCGAAAAGCTGGCAACAGAAGATGACTTGACGGGCTTAAAGAACAGAAGATATATTTGGGAGTTCTCCAGGCAGATTATAGAGCGCGCAAGGGCGGAGAATAAGCGGGTGACACTACTGGTTTTTGATATCGATGATTTCAAACGTTACAACGATCTTTACGGTCATGGCGCCGGTGATGAAATTTTAAAACAAGCCGGTGCTTTAATGAGACGATGCTGTCGAAGTCACGATGTTATCGGCAGGATAGGTGGCGACGAGTTTGCTGTCGTTTTCTGGGATGATCCTTCAATTCGGCCCGGCCAAAGGTCTGATTCGAGTATCGAACGAACCGAGAAGAGTGAAAGACGATCAGCGACCGCCGACCATCCTAATGAAGTGGTGTCGATAGCAAGGCGATTCGTGAGAGAATTAGAAAATGCCCCAGCGTCCTTAGGGGACATTAGCGGGGGTGGATTAGGCCCGGAGGGTAAGGGAGTTCTGGCAATAAGCGGGGGTCTGGCAAGTTTCCCTCGAGACGGCTCGACTGCGCAGGAACTTTTTCAGCAGGCGGACAGGGCGCTTCTGGAGGCCAAACGAAGCGGAAAAAACAGGATATATCTGGTCGGTTCTCCGCAAACAACAGCCGGCCTGATTGAAACAAGCGATGCAAGCGACGTAATTATCGATGATATCGCATAATTTTAATTTTTAATAGTCGTTTCTTGCGCCTTATGTCTTGATGGGCCGATTCACGATTTGAAACAGAATTCTTTAGTAGTCCTTAAAGTCTCTCATCCATTCAGGCCAGTTTTCCGAATGGGTATCACCGGCTAAGGTCCAGGGGCCGGCGGTGTCAAACCTGCGATGCCACTTCAACTTCCATAATTCCTTCAGGCCGACCTTCCTGACAGAGATATCCAAAAATACGCCGTTTATGGTTTCGTTGTGTCGGTCGATACAGTAACGTGTCATGCTGTTATGTAAGTCATCCAAAAATTCAGGCGGGCTGTCATTGTGTTCCGGCCAGCCGTCAATCCACATTGCATCCAGAAACAGCGGTATATTGCTTGTATTTTCAGCGTTGTTGATTGTTCTCCAGAAATTTCCTGCTGTGGCGGCAGTGGTGTTTTTCTCTGGGGGATTAGTACACCAGCTATTGACTCCATAACTACCGCCGCTATAAGCATCGCCGTCATCCTGTCCCCATGCATAGAAAGTCCCGCCGGCAAGGTGAGCCCAACTGCTCGTGCCTGCTTTGCCGCCCGCTTTTTCCACGCGATTTTTCAAAGCTCTGGGACAGAAGGATATCATTTTATCTTTATAGTAATTCTCCATCGCCTTATGCCACTGGGCGGTATGTCCACCTTCATAATAGCCTGTCAGAAAATATCCGTCGTTATCATTCGTGTACATCAGAAAGATGGAACCCCATTGATGAAGATTTGACTGGCAGATAACGACTTTCGCCTGATCCCGGGTCCGATTAAGTGCCGGCATTAATATTGCCATCAGTAATGCAATGATAGCGATAACGACCAGCAGTTCTATCAGAGTGAAGCCTTTTTGCTTATTCAATGTTATACTCCATATAACTCTCGGCCGGTAAAATTTGAAGCTTAGAGTGACTTCTCCTTGGATATATCGTCTCTTTATAGTCCAAACCACTTTTTACTATTATACCAAATCTATGCTGGTATTTCTACCATTTCCTGACCTTTTGACAACTGTTGATACTGGGACGTTCAAAGAGACGATTCCCGAAAAGAGTCTACATACTCAAATTTTTCGGGAAGACCGGGAACTCTACAAATATATAAAGTAGAAGCACTTAGGAAAATAAGGATATTTCCTGATTTTGTAAATCGAGGCAGGCAAGTTATATTTTGTATAGGGCGAATACTAAATATAGGAAAAAGCTGAACGAACTTATTGGGAGTCAAAAATGCGGAGGTTGATAAAGATATTTGATGAAGTCATGCTGTGCGTCACGATGCTTGCCATGGTGTATTTTTGGATGGGTTTTCTTATTATCAACCTTTTGTCCTATGTAGATACGTCTTAAGAGTTGTCTGAAACCAACCACGCATTAAAATTATTGTTGGTCGTCCAGTAGAACTGTTTTGGTGGGCCCGAGCAGTTTATAGCGGATTCCACGCCAGCAGACGATATTTCCAAAGGCCGAGGAGAGGATAAAAAACAGCAACACTAATGACCATGCCCAGGAAAAAAGAATATCGGCCAGACATGCAGTTCTCATTTTATGCCGGTCTTTTTCCAACAGCTTTCGAATTGTTTTCTGCCGCAGTAATGCCCTGATGGTCTGGCTGCCGAGGAATACGACGGGCAAAGCCAGCAAAATAGTTTTTTCCTGTGACGTGAATTGTGGATCGAACCACGAGCCACGAATCACCAACCACGCAATAAGAATTCCTCCCCATAGACCTAATACCGAATATATGGAACTGAATAAACCGAACAACCATGTCCCCAGAGCTGCGACGCGAGTGATTAAGAATTGACGCCGAGCGAATTCAAATAGTTTCTGCCAGGTAGTTGACTCGTATGAAGCTACCAGACAAGCCGGAACAAAGGCCACTTTCATGCCGGCTTTTTTAACTGCACGGCTGAGTGACAAATCGTCACTCAGGGTTTTTGACCATATCCTGTCAAGGCCGACCTGGCGAAAGACATCGGTGCGAATTGCCATTGATCCGCCCCAGGCCTGGTTGAAACGGGTATTGCCGAGCAACTGGGCGACCTTGGCATTTAGCGCCGACAATGCCAGGCTGGCGATGTTGTTCTTTTCGGGAACGAACCAGCGGTAACCGCTGGCGGCGCCGTTTTTTGATTTCCGAAGAGGGTAAACAAGGTGACTTAGCCAGTTGCTTTTGACACAGATGTCGGAATCGGCGAAGGCCAGAACGTCGATATCATCACCTATTCTTTCGTAGCAATACAAAAGATTACGATTTTTTTGGCTGCATGATTGTCCCTGGCCGGCGACAAGTACTTCAACATCCCGGGCTTTTGTATCTTTGCTTAGTCGGTCTTTGAGCTTCAATAATTTGGCATACGCCGGGTCCGACTCATCGGCCACAACGAACCACAGCGAATAGTTTTCATAGTCCTGATTGAAAAATGAGGTGATATTTTCCTCGAAGGCCGAATCCAAACCTTTGCACGGAATTATCAGGACGGTTTGCGGTCTGTACCAGCGTTTTTTTCTGTATTTCTTAAGTGCATACCGGTGGTTATTATATGCCTGAAGCAAAAAGAGTAACTGAAATACAATTGCGGCCAGTGCTATGTAGTAATACCAATCCATAATAAGAAACTTAAAAATTAAAATGTAGAGTTCAAAACGATTTTGGTAAATTCAAAATTGTCATTTTTTAGCTCTTAAATTTTACAGTCCTATGACAGCGAAGCCATAGGTACTAAGGCATCGATTAGCTGTTCAACAGTGTAAGATTTTGCCAGGTCGATCGGAAGCAGACAGCCGTGATTATGATTGGAAGCAATAATAATAAGATTTTTGCCGGCCTTGCACCATCCCTGTTCCTGCGGCTGGTGGCCGAGAATAAAAATATCAACATCAAACAGTTCTGCCATTTTATCAAGCAGACTCTGGCTCATCTTCCTGCCCCAGGTCAGAAGATAAACCGAACCTGGTTTGGCCACATCGTTGACCTTTAGCTGTCTGTCCATTATCTTTGGGTCGAATTTGTTTGCCAGGCGATCGGCCGGGAGCGAATGCGATATCCATATTCTGTTTTCGCATCTAACTGCTAACGGTTGTGAAAATAAATATTGCTGTATTGCCAGGATTATATCAGCTCCGGACTTTTTGAATTCACGTTTGAGAGCAGAGCACATCGCACGATTCATTTCTTTGCCGTCTTTCATCACTTCGCTGTTATTGATGAACGCGGTATCGTGATTGCCCATGATAATATGGACCTGTTCGGGAAAGCTTAGCTTATAACGAACAATTTCGAACAATAACTTATACGACAGGCATCCGCCCTCGGCGTCCTCCGGACCGCCGTGTATAATTTCCTGAAGAATTATATGCCTGTCGGGATTGTTGGCCAAATCGGCGAAGGTTACCGTCCTTTCGAAGTTTCTACGATGGCCGTGGAGGTCGCCGGTGATAATCAGGTGGCCATCGGCCGGCAGACGAATCAGATTACCACGTCGGAACTTATCTGCACTATTGGCTTCTGTGCCCTTATTCAGCAAATCAATCGTTGTTTGAGGCATTTTTACTCGTTTTTATTTTGCCTCCAAAGATACTATGCACCATCAGGTCGAGCCTTGAAACGACCGTCATCATATTACGCGGGCGATTTGCAGGATCATCCTCGATACAATCCATTACAAGTTTTGAGATTCCTATCGGCAATTGCTTTTTCAGCTCGTGGGGTGCTCGTCGCGCCTCGGCGACAGGTAATCCGAACTTGTTCTTTTTGGGTATCAACGTTGGGACATTCTTTCCTGTGAGGGCCCAGTACATTGTGGCACCAAGGTTAAAGATATCTGTTTTCGGGCCGAGCGGTTTACGTTTTACCTGTTCGGGTGCGATGTAATCCGGCGTGCCCTGAATCCTTTGTTTTGTCGTTCCGATTTTACAGCTCTGGCCGAGGTCGATGATACCAAAGAATTCAGGGCACGCCGGATTACATCGCACCCGAACAGG
>CAZMWN010000132.1:1949-9509 GCA_964569935.1 uncultured Pirellulales bacterium | reverse complement strand
GGTGATATTTTTCGCCTCGGATTTAAATGCCTCGATAAATTCCGAGCCGATAATAATGCGCTTCTGCTGCGGGTCGGTGACACCTTTTAACTTGGTTAGAAACTGCTTCGACCAGTCCACAACGCGCAGGTCCATGTGAAAATGGTTGCGGAAAGTAGAGACGACGTTTTCGCGTTCATTCTTTCGCAAAAGGCCGTTGTCAACGAAGATGCAGATAAGCTGGTCCCCTACCGCTTTATGGACCAGTGAAGCCACAACGGATGAATCCACCCCACCGCTCAAGCCGCAGATAACCTTGGCGTCACCAACCTGTCGTCGAACCGCCTCGACGGATTCGGTGACAAAATCGCTCATCTTCCAGTCGCCGCTGCAACCACAGATATCATAAAGAAAATTCTTCAGGATAGTCGAGCCCTTGGGCGTATGTGAGACTTCCGGATGGAACTGGACGCCGAAGAACTTCTTCGTCTTATGCCTGACAGCGGCGAAGGGACATGTATCCGTCGTTGCCAATATTTTGAAATCATTGCCTAACCGGTCAACCTGGTCGCCGTGGCTGGCCCAGGCGGTAATCGAATCGGGCAGATTTGCAAACAAATCTTTCCTGTCGATAATTAATAAGCTCGTCCGCCCATATTCCCGGCTTTTGGCCGGTAAGATTTTCGCTCCCAAAATTCGGCAGGCCAATTGCATACCGTAGCAAATCCCTAAGACAGGGACATCTAAATCGAGTATCTTAGGATCACATTCCGGCGCATCTTCGTCATAAACGCTTGCAGGCCCACCCGAGAGAATTAAACCTCTGAGATTCAATTTGGATAATTCCTTTGCTGTCACATCCGGCCGATATATGCGGGAATATACGTTCTGTTCGCGAACCCGCCGTGCAATTAACTGGCTGTATTGACTGCCGAAGTTCAAAATGGCAATTATTTCATGACTCATAATAATCCGTTCCTCGATGCTCGACGAGTATCTGGCATCGAGCCATGAGTATAGATTCAACAGCCAAACCTGTCAATAACAGGCTTTTTGACTATGAAAATCTGAAGTGGAATATAGTTGAGATTAATATTTTTCGTAGCTGTTGAAGAAATCAACGATATTCGGGAAGAAAGTATCTACGGTGGGATACTTGTCACGCTGCTGCTCGTATTGGGCCAGCAGATCAGAGAGCTCCGGAATCCATGAAAAACCTATGCTGACCTCGCTCCTGATTTGCCTTTGTGCCGCATCCGGCCCTTCCGTCGCGGCCATGTATCTCACAACGCACGCCCTGACGAGCGATTCTCTCATCATAGTCTGCCAGTTCCCGTATGCCATGCTCTGCATTTTGTCCCTGACTTTTTCAAAGATTTTTTTACCGGGCTTTTCGAGCTGTGTTATATGGGCATCCACGATTTGATTGGCATAGGAATGACAAAACTCGTGAATGACGGTCGAAAGCATCGTCTTATCGAACTTCGGTTCTCCCAATCCCAGAAAACGGCACTTCCAAACACCCAGAATGCAGTAGTATTCTTCTCTATCTTCCAGCTTTATTTTTACCCCGTAGTTACTCGGCCCGCTCACTATTCCCAGGGCGACATGGAACTCGGCACCGGGCCGGGCACCAAAGAAATCGTCGAACCATTCGAGGTGGGCCTCTTTTTCCAACAGAATCCGAAGGCGTGCCACTGCCCGGTTGTACATGGGCTGTTGTTCTTTAAGAAAGTCGTTGAAATTCGCCTCTTGTGCAAACTGCCGGGCCTTTTCAAGGAAATCCCGAACATCTTCAGGACGCCATCGATCATCCAGGCCAACAGGTCGAGGTTCAAGCGACAATCTCATCTCAAGATTGTTTGCATCCTCCAGGTGTACCGCAAGGCTCATCGGAGCATCATAACAAACGCTGTTTTTTTCTCTCAATTTGGCTGCAAGCTTAATAACCGGGTGTCCCCTGTACGGCCCGAATTGCTTTTCAATATCGCTGATATAGCCGACCATCCGTCCCTTGTTGTATTCCGGATTGCCTGCCAGTCGAAAAATTATACTTATAAGCTCTACTCTCGGATCCACACTGACGGTAAGCGAGCTAGCAACCGGCTTTGTTTCCTCCGATCCAGCCACCGTCACAAACGACAGAAACATAGCTGCTAAACTCAGCATAACAAGGAACCATAATTTTCCGCCGGAAAGATTGTCGTTCATTTTACTATCCCCTCAGCCTTTGGATAAATTCAGCAATTCTTGTAATCTGTCATCATTTGAATATAATACACCGGATTAAGGTTTTAACGAAGCAATATTTGAGGAACTTTGATATGTCAAAAATTACCAAACTTGATGACATTGTCAGCCTGTGCAAGCGAAGGGGTTTTATCTTTCAGTCCAGTGAAATATACGGCGGGCTGGCAAGCTGTTATGATTACGGCCCACTCGGCGTCGAGTTGAAAAACAACGTTAAAAAAGCATGGTGGAAAAACGTCGTCCAGATGCGTGACGATGTAGTTGGCCTGGATTGCAGTATCCTGATGCATCCGATGGTCTGGAAATCCAGCGGCCACACCGATAAGTTCGCCGACTTGATAGCCGAATGTAAAAAATGCAATACCCGCACCCGTGTCGACCACCTTAAAGACAAAGTTGCAGAGCAAACAGAGGAACATACCGAACATATTGCCATTGATGCGGCAATGGCCCAGGCCCACGATTTAAGCATTAAAGTATGTCCGGCCTGCGGTACGGTCGGGCAATTTACCGAGCCGATGCCGTTCAAGCTGATGTTCGAGACGAAAATGGGTGCCAATATCGATGATTCCATGACGATACAGCTTCGGCCGGAAACCGCACAGGGAATTTTTGCCAATTTCAGAAACGTACTCGATACTACCAGGGTAAAAATTCCTTTCGGTATCGCACAAATCGGCAAGAGCTTTCGCAACGAAGTCACTACCAAGGCATTTATCTTTCGCACCCGCGAATTTGAGCAGGCCGAGCTGGAATTCTTCTGCGAGCCGGGCACCGACGAACAATGGTTCGAGCACTGGAAGGAGGCCCGGTTTAATTGGTATCTCAATTTAGGTTTGAAAAAGGAAAATCTCCGTTTCCGCGAGCACGACCCGGATGAACTGGCCCATTACGCCAAGGGTTGTGTGGACGTCGAATACAAATTCCCATTCGGCTCCGGCGACTGGCAGGAGCTGGAGGGCATCGCCAACCGCACCGACTATGACCTGCGGCAGCATCAACGCGGCATGAGAACACTAAATAAATGGTACGAGAATGACCGAGACCTGGCAAAAATTGATTTAGCCTCCGAAGCCGAAGATTATAACAAAGGCCCACTATCATATTTCGACGAGCAGAAAAAAGAGCGATATATCCCATACGTGATTGAACCCAGTGCTGGTATCGACCGAAGCGCGCTTGCATTTTTAGTCGATGCCTACGATGAGGAAGAGGTCCGCGGCGAGACAAGAAATCTACTGCGGTTCTCCCCCGCCCTGGCGCCGGTAAAGGCCGCAATCTTTCCGTTAGTCAAAAAAGAAGGCATGCCGGAGATAGCCAGGAATATCTACAACGAGTTGAAAAAATATTTTAACTGCTTCTACGATGAAAAAGGAGCGGTCGGGCGGCGTTACCGCCGGCAGGATGAGGCCGGAACGCCCTTCTGTGTCACCGTGGACGGCCAGACGCTTCAGGACAATACCGTGACCGTCCGCGACCGAGACTCAATGGAGCAGATAAGGCTCTCAACAGACAAAATCCTGAGCCACATGCGTGAAAAACTGGGTCTATAATTTATTTGCTTAAATATTTGAAGAAAACCACACTTTCATACGTCTTTTTCTGTGGGAGAGATAGGAGAGCAGAAATGAAAAAAATATTCATCTCGAAGACGGACAAAAAAATCCTTGGCATCTGTGGAGGTATCGGCCAGGCGTATGATATCGACCCGACATTGATTCGACTTATCACAGTCTTTATGTGCGTAGCAACCGGAATTGTCCCCCTGCTTGTCACGTATTTCGTGGCATGGTTCATAATACCGTTAGAATCCAAGAACTAAGCAAGTATAGAATCAATATCCTGTGAAAAAAAAGCGGAGGAAAAAATGGCCGAACAAAACCTGGATAATCAAAAGCAGGAAAAAATAAAACGCCCCAAAAAGCCGCGGCGGTTAATCTTTGCTATTTTCCTTGCTTTAGTATTTTGCTTTCTTTCATGGAGGTTTTTGTTTTGCGAATCGGCGTACGAAAAACTCATCGCCATCGAAGCCGCCCGCGCAATCCCCGACTCTGAAAACGCCGCGACTATATATAATAAACTTCCGGGACACAGCAGCGATCTGCTTGAATACGACTTCCCAAAAAAATCGTTTGAAGATGTAACTTTGGCAAGGCCATGGTCCAGCGAAGATTATCCCGAACTTGCCAGGTGGTTCGAGGAACGAAAAGACATTATCGATGATTTAATCAGAGCTTCAAAAATCGAGCAATGCCGTTTCCCATTGACCGATTTTCCCAAAGGCGCCAGCTTACACGATCAAAGACTGAAATCGCTGCGAACATGGACGTTTTTTCTCGTCCGTTCCGCGAACAACGACATCGCCGAAGGCCGAATCGAAAAGGCTCTGGAAAAATGCTTCTGTTTAATTCGCATGGGCAGACACAACCGCCAGCAGCCGTTCTCTCTGGATTTTATAATCGGTATTAACATCGAGTCAATGGCATTAAGAAGGATGCGTACCTGCATAGTGGAACGCGATTTGACCGATGAAAATTTGCTGGCTATAGAAGCAGAGATAAAACAACCGAATAACCAATGGACACAGGACCTGGATAACATGCTGGCGGTCGAAAAACTCTATGTTAAGATGCTGCCGCACACACCCTACGAAACTGGATTGTGGCATCAATTAAAAGCCCGGTGGCAAAAAAAGCGAGACCAGGATGCTAAAATCGACAGAATTAAAGAGCTTTATACGCGACTGCTTGCCGACCGCAGGGGAAATCAAATCATGATTGCCCTTCGAAGATTCAGGAACCAAAACAGCCGCTGGCCTGAAACTCTCGACGCACTTTTGCCTTTTGTTGATAAAAATATCTTCATCGATCCGCAAAATGACGGCCCTTTCGTATATAAACTTACCGATGATGGCTTCATTTTGTATAGCAAAGGCCCTAACAATATCGATGAGAGTGGAAGTGATAAAAACAGCGCTGACGACAGGGCCATCTGGCCGCTACAAATCCCTCAAACAAGCGAGAAAAAGGCAGGAGAGGAACAACCTGCCACAGATAGGAGAGAGATAAAATGACGGAAGAGCAAAAAGAGAGAAAGCCCGGTCGTATCAAAAAAATCCTCAAATGTATCGGCCTGAGTATCCTGACACTTTTAATCCTTTTAGCTCTTGTTGTCGAGGCGCCGAAGAAACTCGTTATCCTGCTGTTGATTATTCTTGCCGCTTTTACCGCCCTGCCCAAATGGATGAGAAAATGGTTCTGGCTCGGCGTCGGCGCCGTGGTTCTGGTATTGACGATCTGGGTCTTTTTGCCCGAAGATAATGAAGGCTGGCGTCCATATACCTTCGATAATGAACTTGCCGCCCTCGAAGCCAAATATACAATACCAGACGAGGAAAACGCCGCATTTGTATATGATGAAATATTTGAAACTCTGGACACAGATTCCAATCAGCCCGAATTCTTTTTAAAGTCAAAACCTTCATCTAAAGATAGGCCCTGGCATTCAAAAAACCATCCTGAAATGGCCGAATGGCTCAAAGACCATCAGAACACAATTGCCAAATTGATACAGGCCGCCCAAAAAGAAAAGTGCCATTTTTCCATCCCTACCGACAGTTGGGATCTTTGCCATCATACGGAACGATTGGCTCCAATGCGTCAGTGCGCATTCTTGCTCGTTTCGGCTGCAAACAACGACATAGCTGAAGGCCGAATCGATGCCGGGCTTGAAAAATATCTGTGTATTATTCGAATGGCAGATCATCTTTACCAACAACCGGTCGCGATATATTTTCTGGTAGGTTCTGGACTTGAGCGTTCGGCTTTGACCCAACTCAATGGATTCGTAATCGAAAGCGAACCCACTGCAGAGCAATTCCGACTCATAATCAATGCTTCAGGAGACCTGGAAAACAACTGGGGCTCAGTATTCAAAAAGGTACTTGATTCCGACAAGCTTATTATCAAGAACACCTTTTGCAGCATGGCCTATGAGGTCAATTCGGAAGGCAAGGTACGTTTCAGTCTCAATCCATACGCTGTGTTCGAGGCCGCCTGCCCGAATGAGTTACCAACACCGACATACTGGCAAAAAAAGCTTTACAAAGCAAAGACGATATTTGCTTGGTTTGGTATGCCCCCCAACCCACAAAAAACCGGCGAGATTTTTGATAACAGTTTCGATATATACGACGCAATGACCGAGCCGGATTTTAACTGGAAAAACCAGCCACAGGAATCCGGCTCATCATTAACAAAAAAATATCTATATCGTATCAAGTTCAACATAAAATACATAGCCCAAATGATGGCTTGCATGTCGGAAGAATCATACTATGGCATACATGATGTGTATTTAAAAATTTTAACAATGCGTCGTGGTTCACGGCTGCTTATCGCCATCAGGCAATATAAAAACGAACACGGTTCATGGCCGCCTGATTTGGAATCAATAAAATCCACTGCTCCTGCAGAAGCTTTTGTTGACCCTGTCACCGGTAATCCGTTACAATACGAAAATCACGGCGAACGCTTCTCACTCTATGGAGAAACGGCGAACATTTGGCCGGGATAAATTTCGTGATGCGTATTGCGTGATGCGTGAAGCGAAAAACTCAATACGCAATACGATGTACGCAATACTTACAATAACTTCGGATATCTAATTATGAGTAGCAATTACACAACAATCAATTCTTTATCACAGCATGAAAACCAGGAAGTCCCTCTCGCCGGCTGGTTGTACAACAGGAGAGGCAGCGGCAAAATCCAGTTTTTAGTTCTGCGTGACGGCACAGGATTATGCCAGTGTATTGCCGAAAAAGGCAAAATCTCCGATGAGCTTTTCGAGCAGCTCAAGCACCTTGGACAGGAATCGTCCCTGACCGTCACCGGCACTGTACGGGCCGATGAACGAAGCGTCGGCGGCTACGAACTGGCCGTTACCGATGCGAAGGTCATCTGTGAGGCCGAAGGTTATCCCATTACACCGAAATCGCACGGCATAGATTTCCTGCTAAAGAACCGTCACCTGCATCTACGTTCGCACCTGCAATGGTGCCTCGGCAAGGTCCGCCACACCGTCATCGACGCCATTCGCAGATTTTTCAACGACAACGGCTTTACACTAATCGATACGCCAATTTTCACAGCCATTGCCGGCGAGGAACAGCAGTCACTATTCGAGGTCGATTACTTCGGCACTCCTCTGCATCTGACCCAAACAGGACAGTTACATCTGGAATCGGCGGCGATGAGCTTCGGCAAGGTTTATTGTTTCGGGCCGACATTCCGCGCCGAAAAGAGCAAGACGCGAAGGCACCTGACAGAG
>CAZMWN010000132.1:0-1939 GCA_964569935.1 uncultured Pirellulales bacterium | reverse complement strand
TGGCCTTTATCGAGCTTGACGGCCTGCTCGAATTAGCCGAGAATTTCGTCTCCAGCATCGTTGCTCGTGTCCTAAAGGATAATCGCACAGAGCTCGAAATCCTGGGGGCCGATATCGCATCATTAGAGAAAATCACGCCTCCCTTCTACAGATTGACCTACACGCAATGCGCTGAACTGCTGACCAGTGAGAAAACCAGAGATTTTCTCGCCCGGCAGTTACAAGAGTTGCAGGAAGAAAAGCAACAGATGGAAACGAAAATCGCCGAGCTTGAAAAACAGCAGGAAGGTCAAATCAAACAATGGCAAAGGGACAAAAACGCCGCAGAGCTGATTGAACTGCGCACCACTCTTGCCGAGACGGAGACAAAAATTGAAAATAATCCCAAACATGCCAGGCTGGCCGCCGAATTTAACTGGGGCAAAGACCTCGGCGGCTCGGACGAGACCATCATCTCGCAGATGCACGATAAGCCGGTCTTTGTCACCCACTATCCAAAAGAGGCCAAAGCCTTCTATATGAAAACCGATCGCGAAAACGAAAAGGTCGTTCTGAATTTCGATACGCTCGCCCCGGCGGGCTTCGGCGAAATCATCGGCGGCTCGGTAAGGGAGGATGATTACGATAGGCTGGTGTCGCGTATCAAAGGACAGGGACTCAATATCGAAAATTACGAATGGTACCTGGACCTGCGAAAATACGGCTCGGTTCCGCACGGCGGATTCGGTCTCGGAATCGAAAGGACCGTTGCCTGGCTGACCAACCAAAAACATATCCGGCAGTGCATCCCCTTCCCAAGAATGATGGACAAAGTTTATATTTGAAACAATCATTTCATGGAAACATGGACGATACAAAAGCTCCTGAACTTGGTGACACAATACCTCACCGAAAAAAGCGTTGACTCGCCCCGTTTAAGTGCCGAACTGTTGCTGTCCCACGTGCTGGGATTAAAGCGAATCGAATTATATACACAATATAATCAGCCCGTTGCTAAGCAGGAACTGGACAGACTCCGCGAGCTTGTCAAGCGTGCCGGTCAAAACGAACCGATTGCATACCTGGTCGGCAAAACCGAATTCTATTCGATGGAAATAGATGTCACGCCGGATTGCATGATCCCCCGGCCGGAAACGGAATTGCTTGTCCAGAGGGCCATTGAATTTTTACGAACTCGCGAAGGGACCCAATTTGTCTGCGATTTGTGTACCGGCAGCGGATGTATCGCAGCTGCAATTGCAAAAAACCATCCAAACGCCCGCATCATCGCAACAGATATCTGCGATGCCGCCCTTGCCGTTGCTGCAATAAATGTCCAAAAGCACCAGCTACAGGACAAAATCACGTTACTTTCCGGCGATTTATTCGATCCGATTATCCCCCAACTGGACGCTGGAAAATTCGATTTAATTGTCTGCAATCCACCTTATGTAAGCAGTGCCGAATATGAAAAGCTCGATAAAAACATAAAAGATTATGAACCTCGATTAGCTCTGTTCGCCGGAGATAACGGTCTGGATATTTACTGCAGGATTATCGAAAGAGTTGACCTATTCCTCAAACTGGATGCTGCTTTGATCCTGGAAATCGGGTACGCCCAGGGACAGGCGATTAAAGAAATGCTCGAACAGACTCAAGTATTTACCGAAATAAAAATCGAAAAAGACCTCCACAACAACGACCGCATCGTCACCGCTAAAAAGATATCAAGCTGATTTGATAGTAAAGTCGCCTCACTTATTATATTGTACCAGTTTATTGTATATTATTGATTGACCCATTACGGACAGAATAAACCTTAGAAGTTATGTTGGCCTTAATTTCACTCCATTTTAACTTGCGTGACATCCTGCAAGGCGACCCATATTAACATTAAGTGGACTAAAAAAAGCCAGATTCTAATAAACAGAATCTGGCTTCGGAGGAGGGTGATGAAAAG
>CAZMWN010000131.1:9386-9532 GCA_964569935.1 uncultured Pirellulales bacterium | reverse complement strand
TTTATTCTCGGATTGGTATTTGGTATTGCTATCGGTCCCTGCACATTTGCTTATATGGCTCCAATGCTGGGAGTTACGTTTAAGGTCGCCTCGACAAATTTGACCTATGGCGTTGTTTTGCTTCTGTTGTATGGTATGGGGCACTG
>CAZMWN010000131.1:0-9376 GCA_964569935.1 uncultured Pirellulales bacterium | reverse complement strand
TTAGTTTATTTTTTTTTCCTGTACTTTCACTGATCTGGTGCAGCGCTATATGAACTGGAACGAAAAATCCAAAGGAGCTGTCATTCTTAAAAGATTGTGCGGTATCCTTGTTTTAATTGCCGGTCTATACCTTATTTTCATAGCCTCTTAGCGAACATTTCAATATGTTATACATTCGTTGTTGACACTCCGGACGGAGGGCATAAAATAACTAAAAGCGTAGAATGAAAGGATCGAAGTTGAGGAATTTTGTTCTCAGCATCGTTTTTTTATTTTTTGGGTCAACTTTTTATTATTATGGGAGTCAACAGGATGGACCCTGCAATTTTTAAGGCATACGACATAAGAGGTATTTATCCTAACCAGTTCAATGAGGAAGATGCGTGGAAAATCGGTTCTGCTACAGCCCAGTTTTTGCGGTCGCTGCTTCGCGGTTATGAGCGGGGCCAGGCCAATGCCCAGTCGTTGTGTGTCGGCCGTGATATGCGAATACACAGTGAGGCAATAGTTAAAGCCCTTATCAAGGGAATGAATTCGACGGGAGCAAATGTGATTGATATTGGCATGATTGATACGCCGCAGATGTATTTTGCTATTAATCACCTGGGCACCTGTGGTGGAGTTCAGGTAACCGCTTCTCACAATCCGGCTAAATACAACGGTTTTAAGATCTCCGGACTGGAAGCCAAGCCGGTCGGTACCGATACGGGCTTAAAAGACATTGAACATATCGCATTAGCCCTGCTTCACACAAAGGGCAAAGCCTACGGCAAGGTCCAGCAACGGGATTTGACTTCCGAGTACAAAAATCATGTGCTTAAGTTTCTGAAACCAAAAATTAAAAAAATGAAGATTGCCATAGATGCTTCCAATGGCATGGCGGGCAAGATAGTGCCGGCTATTTTTGGCGATTTACCGATAGAAATTGTCAGTCGTAACTTCCAGCATACAGGCAAATTCAAACATGAGCCGAATCCGCTGGTCGAGAAGAACCTGTCTCAAGTAAAAACTGCGGTAAAGAGAAGCAAGTGTGATTTCGGGGTTTGCTTCGATGGCGATGCCGACAGGTTAATTATGGTCGATGAGAATGGTAATAACATCGGCTGCGATTTGTTAACAGCATTAATGGTACCTTATTTTTTAGATAAGCAGCCGAAATCAGCTGTTGTTTACGATTTACGAAGCAGCAGGGTCGTTATGGAGGAGATCATCAAGTATGGTGGTACGCCGCGCAGAGAGAGGGTTGGACATGTCTTTATGAAGAAAGCCCTGCGCGATTCGCACGCTGTATTCGGCGGGGAGCTTTCAGGGCATTTCTATTATCGTGATAATTTCTATGCCGACTCAGGCATGATCACATTAGTGCATGTAATCAACATTCTCAGCAAATCCAAAGTACCGATAAGCGAGTTGATTAATCCCTTGCGAAGATACTATTCCAGCGGTGAGATGAATTTCGAAGTGGAAGATAAGAAAGCCAAAATGGATGAGCTTGCAAAAAGATACAGTGACGGGCAAGTCGATCACCTGGATGGCGTTACTATCGGGTACAAGGATTGGTGGTTTAATTGCCGATCGAGCAACACTGAGCCGCTGTTAAGGTTAAATTTGGAAGCCAAGAGCAAGAAAGTGCTTGATGAAAAGCTCACTGAAATCGCTGGATTGCTGGGCGAGCCGGTTTGATTGATTCGGAAGAAGTTTGCATATCACCGGGGTATATTTGTGTTATAAGCGGGAACGGAAGGAGAGAATAAGTAATGGAAGTGAATACAAAGACATTTCAAACGCCAAATGGTCTGGTTGAAGGTGTTCAGACCAAATGGACCGGATTCAGCATTCTTTTAGTGACAGGCTCGAAAGGTTTTTTGGCATGTCCGGCTATTGATGTCGATGCCTGTGAAAGATACGGCGTTGCCGCAGCGATTGTTGAAAGCACACCGGATAATCCGATTGGGACTCTGGAGCGTTTCCCCGACCGTAAAGTCACGAAGATAAACATAAAGGCCAAAGCTTTGGGGATTAAAGAAGGTATGGATGTTAATGATGCGTTTACATTGATTGCGTAGGTTTATGTCAAATCCCGGCCGGTTGACTCATAAAATTCACGGGGGAAAGTAACGGTAGGCCAGGATAAACTCGAAAGAATCGGAAAAAATGCGGAAAGAGAGGGACAAAATGAAATCCAGAAAAATTCATCTGTTTGTATATATTTTAATCGCAGTCGTGGTTATTAATGTGCAGGCTCAGAAAGAGATGCCGCAACATGAGGATGAGCCTTTTTTGGTCGGTAATCCATATCCGGCCTTATTAGGTGTGGAACAGTTGTATGTTCAAATTATAAAAACATCTGTGGCGGAGGATGAAACCGGCATAAATTGGGAGGAACTCCAGCTTGCGATTGAGAAGAAACTCAGAAAGGAAGGCATTAACTGTGTCGATCAGAAGTTGTCGCCGATGCCCCGTGTTAAAGTTCTTATCCATTTTCTTAAAGTACCTGATTCGCAAAAATATGTATCCTATATTCAAACTTCTTTAGCTCGTTTGGTTACATTAAAAGACAGTCGTAATACAAATATGTTAGTTGACCTCTGGAAGACGAATCCGGTAATGCAAATAACGCCCGTTGAAGATATGCATACTAAGATAACTGATGTAACATTAGAGCAAATAGAGACATTCATTCATGCATATAAGACAGCGAATATCCAAAACACCCGACTTAAAGAGGCTGGTATAGATGAAAGTAATCCATTGAAAGATCCTAATAAATCAGAACAACCGACTGCTGAAAAGTTGACGGATCAATATAGTTATGTTGCATCGAAGAACAGCAGTGTCTTTCATAAACCTGATTGTCGCTGGGCAAAAAATATCTCAGAGGAAAATCTTGTTGGTTACAACAGTCGGGACGAAGCGATAAAAGCCGGTAAGAGACCGTGCAAATCGTGTAATCCATAATGGGTGATTCCATCTCAGAAAGCTGACTTAACTGAACATTAACATCATGAGACTTCAATTTATTGTATGTAAGGTAATGCAGAGAGAGGCATATTTTTGTGCCGCTCGGTCAAAGAATATCGTCGATGTTGTTTTAATGGAGCAGGGCCTGCATAACGAGCCGGATAAACTCCGGTCCGAAGTCCAGAAAGCCCTTGAAAAGACAACAGACATGCAGGGCAATGCTTATGATGCGTCGTTGTTAGGTTATGGTCTGTGCAGTAATGGGATTGTGGGTCTGACGGCGAAGATTCCCATCGTAGTACCCCGTGGTCATGATTGTGTGACATTACTGCTCGGCTCGAAAGAAAAATATAAAGAATATTTCGATTCTCACCCCGGCATTTATTGGTACAGCCCCGGCTGGATAGAGACAGGCACACAACCTGGCAAAGAACGTAGTGAAAATTTGCTCGAACAATACAGGCAGAAATACGGCGATGATAATGCAAAGTACCTTATGGAAATTGAGCAGGACTGGATTAAGAAATATAACCGCGCTGTCTATATCGATTGGGGGCTCGGCGATTGTGAATACTATAAACAGTACACTAAACGATGTGCCGAATTCCTCGGCTGGGACTATGAGCAGTTGCAGGGCGACTCCGGATTATGCCAAAGGCTTGTTGATGGCCGGTGGGAACAAAACGAGTTTCTCGTTATTAAACCCGGACAGAAAATCAATGAAGACCTTACAAACGATGGCATAATAAAGGCCGGGTGACAGGTTATGTTGATAAGCGAAATAATTGCTCTTTTTGTTTTTCTGTTAATTGTAGCTGCGGTCTATATTCTGGAATTTGGGTTTGTTGTCATCTTTATTTTTAATAAACTGCGGAACAGAAAAAAGAGGAATCTCCTCCTGACCAAACCTGCTATCCTTATTCATATATTAGCGGTTATCGGTGTAATCTGCTTTTTGTACGGTTATTTCATAGAACCTTATTGGGTCGAAGTGAAAATAGTCCCGATCCGAACGGATAAGTTGAAACAGACAAGTTTTCGTATCGTGCACATATCCGATCTTCATTGTGACAAGAAGGTGCGAAACGAAAGGACCATGGTAGAATTGATTAACGATTTAGAGCCGGATGTTATTGTCTTCACAGGCGATGCCATAAACACACCCTCTGCTCTGCCGTTGTTTAAAGAAACGATGAAAAATCTCAAAGCTTCTTTGGCAAAATTCGCTGTTTATGGCAACTTTGAAACATGGCGCTGGAGCGAAATGTACTATTACTCAGACACTGGTTTTAAACTATTGGACGCTCAAACCGTTGTACTTTCAAAAAATGACGAAACGCTCTCTTTTTCAGGTTTGAGCTGTGATAATCCACAGGTCGTCGAGGGCATGTTGGAGGAGCTATCAGCCGACCGTTTTAATGTGTTCCTATTTCATTTCCCCGACCTGGTTGAAGATATAGAAGGACTGAATGTTGACCTTTATCTTTGTGGTCACACACATGGCGGCCAGATATCTTTGCCTTTTTATGGAGCGTTGGTTACGCTGTCAAAATTTGGAAAAAAATACGAGTCTGGTATGTATAATGTCGGTAAGACAATACTATATGTTAATCGTGGGATGGGATTGGAAGCCAGACCGGCCCCGCAGGTTAGATTTCTTGCAAGGCCGGAAATAACCGTTTTCGAAATCGCACCGGAAAGCTGATTTACAGGTTACGAGCAGTCAGAGGAAATGGATTTTATTACAATCGTAGTTATAGCTATCGGACTGGCGATGGATGCTTTTGCTGTCTCTATCGCCAGCGGGGCTGCATACAAACATTTGAAAGTCAGGCATACGCTGCGGATAGCTGTTTTCTTCGGTGGCTTTCAGGCGTTTATGCCGTTAATCGGTGCTCTGGCGGGGCTTAGTTTCAGAGAATATATAGCAGATTATGACCATTGGCTCGCTTTTATCATCTTAGCTGCGGTTGGGGGCAAGATGATTTATGAGTCATTTAAGATAACAGAAGCGGAAAAAAATTATAGTCCTTCTAACATTCTTGTTTTACTTACTTTATCTGTTGCCACCAGTATCGATGCTTTGGCTATAGGCATCACGCTCTCTTTGGTTGCTGCTTCCATTGCTACTGCAGTTACGGTGATAGGATTGGTGACATTCGTATTATCCTATCTCGGAGTTACGATTGGTAAGAGATTCGGCCACATTTTTGAGAATAAAATTGAAGCTTTTGGTGGAGTAATTCTTATAATTCTTGGTGTAAAGATAGTGCTCGAACATATGGTTTTCTGACAAGTCCTTGCATAAAGATGCAAATAAAATATAATAGTCTCTGTGCTTTTTTAGATTGTGTATTTGCAGATAAAGGTTGATTTATTTCCTGTAAAATGGCTCCTGTACCTTCCAAAGTATATTTTATTAAAGCCTCTACCAAAGATAACGAGCAGGTGATTTCCAAAAAGGCACGAAAACTGTTTAAGGCCGGCGGCTTTTCAAAATGTTTCAGGGAAAATGATTTTACTGCAGTTAAAGTCCATGTTGGTGAGGGTGATAACAATACGTATGTAAAAGCTCCTTACATCAAAGGATTGGTAGGTGAGTTGATAAGATTAAAAACTAAGCCGTTTGTGACCGATACCAATACTTTGTATGTCGGCCAAAGAAACAATGCTATCAACCATATGATTCTGGCTACTGAGCACGGTTTTAATCTAAATAGGCTTGGAATACTGTTTATTGTCTCTGATGGATTGTTTGGAACGACCGAGACGGCAATTCAAATAAACGGCCGACGTAACAAAGAGGTCTTCATTGCAAGCGATATCGTCAGGTGTCAGTCGATTCTTTCGGTCGCTCACGTTACAGGCCACATGGCGGCGGGAATGGGGGCAACGCTTAAAACTTTAGGAATGGGTTGTGCGGGCAAAAGGGGAAAGCTGAAACAGCATGCCGCCCTTAAGCTTAGTATAACTAATGACTGCATACTTTGCGGCGAATGTCTGAAGCATTGTCCCGTAGATGCGATTAGTTTAGGCAAAACCAAAGCACGTATCAACCAGGACAAATGTATCAGTTGTGCAGAATGCATGGCTTATTGCCGGTACGGAGCCGTTAAATGTAATTGGTATCAGGAAACCGATGAGTTACAGGAAAATATAGCCGAATATGCCCTGGGAACCCTCAAGGGCAAGGAAAACAAGTCGGCATTTTTTAATTTTATACTCTCGGTGACTCAAGATTGTGATTGTTTTGAAACGCCCAATATGCGTACAATAGTCGATGATATCGGTATAGCTGCCTCGATAGACCCTGTTGCTGTGGATAAGGCGGCTTTGGATTTGGTGGAAAACACGGCGGGCCGGAAGTTACAGAAATTGCTAAGGAATAAAAATATTAATCCCGGCTGTCAGATTGAGCACGCCGAGCGCATCGGCCTGGGTAGCAGCGATTACGAGCTTATTGAAATAGATTAGCGATTAAAAATTTGAGGGCTCTTATGTCTCTTGGACAGATAATAAGACAAAAACGTGAGCAGTTGAACCTGACTCTGGATGAGGTCAGCAATCGTGTTGGTTTTTCCAAGCCGTATCTTTCTACTATAGAAACCGGCAAGGTTAAAAATCCACCAGGTGACGAGCTGCTTGCCAAGCTTGAAAAGATGCTTGAGTTTGAGCCCGGCCTGCTGCTACATATTGCTCATATCGAAGGGCTTCCTTCCGATATCCGGCATGAATATGAATCTGCCGAAGCGGAAAACAAAAAATGGCGGCGGATTGTAAAAAATCTCATCGATAACAAGGCGGATGCAAGTCAGCTTGGTGAGCTTCTCTCTCAAAACGAGCTGGACATTGAGCAGGCCGTGTCACCTCTGGCAGCCGGTCGGTTAGTGCCGATTATTAACAAGGTTTCTGCCGGCTATCCAAGCGATTTCAATGATTTGGACTATCCCGTAGGCATAGCGGACGATTATGTTCGTTGTCCTGATTTGCACGATCCCAATTCCTTTGCCGTTCGGGTCGTAGGCGATTCGATGGAGCCAAGATTTTTTGAGGGGGATATAGTGATATTTTCTCCTTCGACCGAAGTACATAATGGTGACGACTGCTTCGTTCGTTTTACGATGCCGCATGAGACGACATTTAAGAGGGTATTTTTCGAGCCTGATAATAAAATACGCCTTCAGCCGAGAAACGACAAATATCCACCCGCAATCATCGATGGCGCCCGTATCAACGGCTTATACCGTGCCATAATAAAGTACGAAAAACTGTAGGATTTTACAGCAGGTTCATCTTTGAATTTGCTCTGTAAAAAACTTAATAATCCTGTCATTAAGGTCGAAATGACCTGTTTTCTACAAAGCACTTCGAATATAAGCTCATCGGTCATAGGCGTATTTTTCACAAAAGTTCGTTGCTTTTGACGTGCTTTACGCATAGAATTCGTGACTATTTATTTTTAGACAGGCTTAATAATACAGAAAATGCTTTACATGTCCTGAAACCTGAGACAACGGAACAGGACGGGCAAAAGTAGTAAAAGGATATTTTTATGGGAAGACGCAGAGACAGACGAGATAAAAGACGGGAAAAACAAATAAAAACGCGTAAGGCTAATGCCCCGCGCAAGGCCAAAGAACGTGCACGCAAAGCCACAACCGCTGGCGGCACCAATTAAGAGCAGTTTTGATTAAATTTATGATTTTGCTTGAATGAGAAAAGGAGTGAAATTTTAAAAAACTCTGTGGCTCAATTAAAATGGCAGTGGCTTGGTTATTATACCGTAAGGTATCCCCAGGGGACTTATGGGAAACACAGAACTCAGTAGACAGAATACAGGGGGAAAAAAGGAAAACAAATTCAATTTTTCAAAAGGTGTTTTTTTTCTCTTGCTACATTTTTTGACCGGCGACGGCTAAAACTAAGGCGAAGACTTTAGCTGCACCGGCTTGCTTGAGTGTCTTTGCACACTCGTTCAGAGTAGCACCGGTTGTTTTAATATCATCAACAAGGCAAATTTTTAGGCCGGTGAGGTTATGCCCACGGCGAACAGCGAAAGCACCGGCAACGTTTTTTGCACGTGCTGTGGGACTGACCGCTGTCGTTTGTGTCTTGGTTCGACGGATTCGGACAAGATTTGTGCTGATTGTAGCTGTTGAGTGCTTTAGTTTTTTAATTAATACCTGCGATTGGTTATAACCGCGGACCAATCGCCTTGACCAATGTAGCGGAACGGGAATAAAAAGTTCTATATCATTATAAAAACCGCTTCCCTGCAAAGCAGAAAGGATTAGGAACCATAGGACCGAATCCAGTTCTGTCTTGCCATTTTTAAAATCCACTATCATTTTTTGCAGGCTTTGGGAATAGATGCCGGCACGAGCTATTTGGTCAAAATGTATTTCTTTGCCCTGACAATCCGGGCAGACTCCTTCCAATTGAGCAGCTCTACTGGCATCTCGGCCGCAGCGTGGGCAATAATCGGCGCCGGTGCAAACTAAAAGCTCGTTCCAGCAATTATTGCATAGACCATTTTCTGTTTCGCAGATATTTTCACGACAATTAATGCAGACCGCCGGCCAAAGAAGCTGATTTAAGCTCTGTAGAGTAAAACCGCTGACTTGCTTGATAAGAGTAAGTGCCCGTTTTTCCTTTTTTTCATCCACACTGAACAATTATATAAGGATGAGCCGGTAGTAACCACTACAAACCACATAGACTGATGGAATCTTCGGTGTGAAAGTAAAATATCGGTAGATTATAAGTAAAATTGATTATATATTCGGTTTTTTTGATAATGAAGGGCTTTCGAGAAGATAATGATATAGTATGCTAATTTTTGTAAGTATATTGTTTACAGTAACATAGGCTTTTAAATTAAGTGTGGGCATCATTGTTATTGAGAAATGAGCATTGACTAATGAAGTCTTGACTGTTACAATTGATTTTTTATGGCAAAAGCAGTAAGAACAACCGGAAAGAAACGGACAAAAAAATCCTCCTCCAAAACTGCTAAAGTCAAGAGCAAGAAGGCTTTTAAACGCTATCAACAAGCTATTGACTATCTGTTTAAGAGGACAGATTACGAGAAGGAGGAGAATCTGCGCTATAACGTCACAACGTTTAGCTTGGAAAGAATGAAGAAACTGCTATCGTTGTTAGGCGATCCGCATAATAAAATCCCTACGGTTCATATAGCCGGTACGAAAGGAAAGGGCTCAACGGCTACGATGTTGGCCAAGATGCTCGAAGCGAACGATTATAATGTTGGACTCTACACATCGCCGCATGTACTGCACCTGCATGAGCGGATTACAGTGAATTCAGAAATGATCAGTGATTCGGAAATGCGTGGTTTGCTGAATCGGATTTATGCTCCGGTCCTGTAATTTTCATGACTACCGGGAATCTCAGA
>CAZMWN010000130.1:0-9554 GCA_964569935.1 uncultured Pirellulales bacterium | reverse complement strand
CCATACTGGGGAAATAATGCCAACCAGTTGCTCGTTGCGCTAATTTTGACAAGTTTTACCGCAGTTCCACCGAAATCAACGGTAATATCAGATGCGTAACCATTTGTTCCGGGTGCCTGTGGGAATTCAAAGGCATCATCAAACTGCATCAAGTTGGTACCGTCCGTTGAATACTCGATGGTGACATCCTTAAGGCCTAATCCGGCAAGGATCGACTCGCCGTTATAGTTCCATACAATCATTTCATCCATCAAATAGGCCTTATCGAATTCATATTGAATCCAAGGCAACCCGGGATCCGTCTCACTGGTAAGCCACATTCCTTCTATTTCAATCGAGTGCAGGTCATTCACCAGACCTGAGCCGTTGATTGTATTTTCCGGTCCATTACCTTCCGTCTGACTGGATGCAGTGGCAGTAATATTTTCACCAGGAATCGGGATCACATAAGGTTCAATCGTAAAGCTCCAGAGCGGACCGTTAAAGACTGTATTATCCGGCGGAGCATTAACCTCATCGACCCGCCAGAAATACGTCTGTTCGAATTCAAGCCGACCGGCATTATAACTGTTAGCATCCTGGGCAGGGCTAACCAAGAGCGGACTACCTGTATCAGCATTGTTCACATCATCGGCAACTGTTCCAAGGTACACATTATGTGTGTCGGCAAACTCACCCGGCTTCCAGCTCAGAATGACATCATCTCTCGGTACGTCTGTCATCTCATCTTCAGGATTTGGATTGGAAGCAGGTCCTGGAGGTTCCCCCCCGGCCATGGCTGATTGAACTTCGGCGTCCGAGAGAGCATGGTTGTAAATCTGCACATCATCGAGTATGCCAGTGTAAGTCCGGCTGACATTGGCCATCTGCCCTAAATATATGTTGCTTAGTTCATAGTTGCTGGAGGTATAAGCCATCTCCCAAATTAAAACTCCGTCAACATACAACTTAACACTACCGTCACCCCATGTAGCTGCAACATGGTGCCATTGAAGATCGCCCATTAATATAGGATCAATAGGCGTACTTCCAGCGGCACCTTTCGTTGGGTCCGTATGGAGAAATGTATTTGGATTAGCAATCGCAAAGAACGAAAGCTCACCTCCAAGCCAGTATGTGCCCTGTGATTCAAGATGGATGTGCATCTCATTCTCGGCACCAAAGCCACCACCGGTCGTATTATCGCCGGCCCAAAACATTGTATAGATAGCTGATGGCACATCTACATTCATCCAAAATGCTACCGAACCGATATCCGAACTGAGTCCCATTTCAGTGGCCGGCAGAGTTACATTATCGCCCCCCGTGAATTCCAACGCGCCAACCATGATTCCGGTCACCCAATTTGGACTGCCGTTAATAGTACCATCGAAACCATTGCCACTTGAGTCAGAGGCAGTAACACCAAACGTCTCATTGAACTTATAGTGAACCACAAGATCAGCCAAGGCATTACTTGCTACACTCAGCACCAAAATAAAACAAGTTAGACATATCAATTTCTTACACATAATCGTCCTCCCTATCAAAGATTTATAATAAAACAACCAGTACCGATTTCTACCTTCCCGTACCTAAAACAATTATCTGCCCAGGATAATGTTGTTGGTCTCATACAAATTCCCTTCTTCTAACAAATGCTAATGTATTAGGTAAAAATCGTTACTTCGGAGTACACAACACCGACGGTCTAAACTGATCCTGATAAAACCAGATGTCCATACAAACATTCACTCTCATAATCATTACTGTTCGAGAATAGCCTGGTCGTTCAAAGGGGCATATAACTGGATATCGTCGATGAATACCATGCCTATGCCACCAGTCGTTTCTGTTCTCTCAAAGCCGATCGTCATTTCCGTGACATTGCTCAAATTAATACCAAATGCCGACAGATCAATACTCCATTGCTGCCAGGTTTCCTGTATCAAATTATTTGGGTCTCCATCATAGACGACTTTACTGCCGTTGAGCTTGACATACATTCGCTCCGTTGTCGCGTTATTCGGATCGCCATAGAACCATAATGACAACACCTCCGGTGACAACGCAGCCCAGTCCCGGCCAATGTCCAAAATATCCGTACTCACTGTGACTTCTGAAATAGAGGCCGTGGTGTTGTCATAAAATAATGGAACTGATTTCTCGCCGCGGTGAACAATTTCGTTCTCAAGAGCACTCCCTTCAAAATAACCCATCGTTGAGCCGTTCGTTGACGGATTTGCATATCCATCTATCCACGTCTCATAAACCAGCTTGCTGCCATCCTGCCCGGATTCAATATCATTATAGGACTCAAAATCATCCACGAAAAGATATTCAGTCGTTATAAAGCTCCAAAGGTTACCTTGCCATAAGGGGGTAGCCTCCACATTATTCACCTCATCGATCCGCCAGTAATACGGAGTTGCCAGTTCAAGGGACAATGGTCCATAACTGGTCTGGCTGACGGTAACAGCAGCAGTGGTGCCTTCGGTGACACCCTGCTTGTCTTTACTTATATAGACTTTATGCTCAGCCGCTTCTCGGCCGGCGATCCAGCTCAGTGTTGTGTCCAGGGCAATATTCCTTGCCCCATTCCTTGGACTGGGCACTCTTGCATCAAAAGGCATGGCAAGAAAGAGCACTTCACTCAAACCATACATATCAAAAAGGCTAGTCCCCCAGTTACTGTGAGCGGTAATTCTGACAGATTTGACGACGATACCCCCAAAATCAACTGTGGTATTTGCCGCATAACCATCCGCACCTGTAGCCTTGGCAAATTCAGGGACGTCTTCAAGTGCTGTCCATGTATTGCCATCTGTCGAATACTCAACCGTAACATCCTTCAAGCCATATCCGGGAAGAAATAGTACACCATTATAGTTCCAGACCAGCATCTCATGGAGCTTGTAAATTTTGTTGAAATCATATTGAATCCAGGCCGATCCCGGCTCACTGGAGGCACTAAGCCACATCGCCGATGTTGATTTCGAGTGCAGTCTATTAATGTCCATACCGGACCCATCAATAGTATTTTGGGGAGTCTGATCATCTGAAAACTGGCTGGAGGCCGTTGCAGTAATATTCTCACCCGGAATGGGATATAAGACAGGTTCGACTATAAATCTCCATACATCACCTTGGAATATTGTCAACTCCGGCGGTGCATTAACTTCATCGACCCGCCAAAAATAGGTCTGGCCGAATTCGAGAGGACCTGGATCATAAGTATTGGCATCCTGGCCCTCACTGGCCAGCACACTCAACGGATTTACTCTACTGGCGTTACTGACATCTTCTATCACCGTCCCGAAATAAACATCATGCTTGTGAGCAAACATGCCAGGCTTCCAGCTTAAAAGCACATTCTTTGGGACATAAGTGGCCCCATCAGTAGGTGTCGGAGCAGCGCTATAACTTACCACGTCTGAGACAATGGTTCTAATCTCTTCCGGAATTAAAGCCCTGTCATAGATGCGGACATCGTCCATTAATCCTGCATAATAATGTAAGTGAATGGTATTTGCCCCAAAAGTAATCGAAGGATTCTGGGTCAGCGGATTTGTATTTTCCAAGGTCGCTGTGAGATCAAGAATACCATCGATAAATATCGAAACATCCCCTGTTTCAGCCGTCCTGGTTAATGCAATATGAATCCAATCACCGGTTACGACACTCTGGTTTGTAGGGCCGGCCGAATCATCACCAACTCCAAATATCAACTGTGTATCCACTAACGCCAATATAAAATCATTATTAGTAGCACCGCCCAAAACACCAGCAAAAAACAATCCATCTCCCCCCGTCGCCGGATAGTCTCCTTCTATGACATCACCAGGTTGATCCGTCTTGATCCAGGCCATCAAGGTAAAATCCGTTTCAACCATTCGTGTGACTATAACAAAGTCGTCGATTCCGTCAAATTCCAGGGCCTGGCCGGTAATCCCGGACGCCCATTCGGGATTACCGTTGATTGTGCCATCGTAGCTATTACTGCTTTCATCATAAGCGATATCACCGGAGCCTTCATCGAACTTCCACCATCCGACAAGGTTTGGGTCTTGAGCTTGCGTCGTATTCGTTAAAAACAAACCGAGCAAAAGAACCATACAAGTCAAAAAGATTGATCTATACATTATCGTCCTCCTTCTTTATAGAAAATCATAATAATTGCACTTCATAATGTTCCAATATCATGAAAAACACCTGTCCATAAGGATTTTTTCTGACCTGATCTCCTTCCTATAAAATCAACAAATGAAATGTGATAAACTTAAATTCTGAGTCCACAAATTCGGTGATTTGACCCTCTTATGCTGTGAAAGACCTTTTATACAGCTCTTAAGATGAAAAAAATGATTTTCGTTCGTGTAAGAAAGAAAATCATACGTATCCCTTAAAATTGGGGTATATAGTATAGATACAATATCGACCACCTATAGTCAAGTTAAATTCTCGTAAAATGCAGAGCAGCAATAAGTCTTCATCTTGCAGATCTAGCTATCCAATAGAAATATAATACAATACTCCTGTATCGGCAACGAAATCTATCAATTCAGACTTAAAAAGCCCGAGGTTAAAAGAATTTGGGCTGATCAAGATTTTTTTGAGGAAATTCCACAAGATATCTACGACAACGCTAATGACTATTATTCATAAATTCAAAGATTCTTACGGTGTTTTTACCCGCCTGCTTGGCCGCATAGAGGGCCTGATCGGATCGGCTTGTAATATCTTCAGGAGTGTTATCAGCGTCATATTGTGAAAGACCAACACTAATAGAAAGTGCAATCCTGTCTTTATTCCAATTCATAGGAGAGTTGGCGACCGCGTCAACCATACGTTGAGCTACTACATTTGCACCATTGAGGGAAGTATTCAGTAAAATAACAGCAAACTCATCGCCACCATATCTTGCAGCAGTGTCAATTTGCCTGATACATTCTTTTACCCTCCTGCTAATCTCACGAATGGCTTTGTCTCCAGCCCTGTGTCCATGGATATCATTTATCTTCTTGAGGTTATCAATATCCACCATAATCAAGGAAATTTTTCCACCATATCGGCGTGAACGCCATAGCTCTTTTTCCAGAATCTCATAAAAAGTCTTATGATTGACAAGGCTGGTCAAACCATCTGTTGTAGCCTGACGTTGTATCTTTTCGAACAGTTTTACATTACCGATTGACGCCCCCACCAACTGGCTAAATAGCTCTATTAGTGCTATATCACCAGAATCAAAGCATTCTCCTTTTAATTTATCTGCCAAATTAAGCACGCCAACTACTCTGTCCTGGCAAATCAAGGGAACAATGGCACAATTATTGGTCCTATAATTTTCAGCAAATGCACGTTGCGATTTTCTGATGACGGGCTTTTTGTGTTTATCTATATCCCCCACCAATATTAACTCTTTGCTTCTTACGGCCATAACCATAAGAGATGTAGGAGTTTGATTCAAAGACACTATTTTGTTAATGAGAAAGGGATGATTGTGTTTATAAAGGTGCAAAATATTGTTTTTCTCATCGAGTATATATAGCGATGCATACCGCACACTAACCAATTTAGGTATATTTTTAATGCAAACATCGGCAATGCGATCGATGTCAAGACAGTTTATCTGACGGGCCAAAGGGGTTACCCGCTCAAGAAGAGTAAGACTTCTGTCAGAATTCTTTATTGTGTTATCCGAATTATTATCGGTCCGATTCATAGATAAAATATAAACTCTTATTGCAATTAGTTGATTTACAGCAACGACATAATTCTATTAATTTTTGTATCGGATATTTTTGAAAGTCCATTTGGTAAAAAGTATTATTTCAACGTTTAAAACGATACAGAAATGTACCACCAGAGAAAATTCAATCCTCAATAACAAAGAAAGAATCCCACCTTTCACCACCTGAGATATTGCAAGTTTGCATCTTGAGATGTGTTGATTTGGGAGAGAGGTACTGAAAAAGTATAGAAAAAGAAAATTTTTTTAAAATATCCAAAAAAAAGTTGACTAAAGGAAAAATGTATTTTACATTTTACAAAACGTATTATATATTTTACTTCAATTATGAGCTTTTTATCGATTGTCGAAAGTGGATTAATGAGTTCTATCTTTAGAACACCATGTGGTTTGATGCTAACCAATCTGCATAAAAACTCACACTTTTCACCCGGAAATGTAAATTCAAAATCTAATCATAATGCTTCCAGGCTCAGGCCATCATTGATGAAGCAACGTAAATTATAAAACTGGAAAAAAGCCTGTACAAATGCAACAAGAAATCAAAACCGAGACTATGAAAATACCAGCTAAGCTTTATCGAATCGGCGAATTAGTAGCCTACACCCCCTTTTCACGACAGACGATTCATAACTATACGATAATGGGTCTTATTCAAGAAACAAGATGGACAGATGGCGGACATCGTTTGTACGACGAATCGGTATTTGAAAGACTATCACAAATCATCCAGCTTAGGAAAAAAAAGACCCTTGCGGAAATAAGAGAAATTTTTGCTAAAGAGAAATTTTTTGGTTCACAAACCAGGAGAAAAACCAAGAGACAAAAGGAATAATTTCCTGCAAAAAGGTAAAAGCATAAAAGTTATTACTTTTTGTCAGTTTGCGTTTACTACACTGTAAAGTTCGCAGAGAGAAACGAAAGGATCAAGGATGATAAATTCAGTTTCGCTTTTAACATACCTTCTTCCCCTTTCTAACTTCGCTTTTTCCTATAGCCGAACAACATTTTTTATTGAGCCAATTATACAAAAAAAACCTCAATAGGAAGGATTGTTTATGAATCTGACATCATTGATTACAGATAATATTTCCGAAATATTGATGAAGATAATAGAGTTCACACAGGCTCGCCAAAAAATTCTCGCTCAAAACGTAACAAATCTACACACACCCGGTTTTGTGCCTCAAGAATTAGAGGTGGATGAGTTTTCCGACTTGTTACACAATGCTATTGATGAGCATATTCGAACCCAACGCCTTATTTTGCATGACAGTGAAAATATCAAATTCGGCCTAAGCGGCAGCTTTATAATCAAGCCGGTTAACGATGAAATCGGTAAAGAACTCCTTAAAGAAAATCAAGATGAATACCTCGAACTACAAATAAACAAACTCTGGGAAAATTCCCTGAACCAAAAGATGGCGGCGGAATTACTCAGACAAAAGCGAGAGTTTATTTCAAGTAATTATTAACTATTTCAATTTAAAAAATATATGTAACCAAGCATTGCGTTTACAGGGAATAATACAAAGCTATTAAGAGTCGGCGAACATATTAAGGTTAAATCATTAAGTAGAGGTAATTAAAGACAATTTCATAGCAAATAATTCAATATGACTGGTTCCTTGCCAGAAATAGTCATTATTGGAGCGGATTTGTCGCCGGCCTATCCTTATATCCTGGCAAATATTAGTAAAGCACATGATATTTCGCTTTGGATTGAGTTTTTAGCAAAATCTGTTGAGAGTCCTGTAAAGTTATCGGCTTAAAGATCGATAAGAATTTGAGAAGCTTGTTTTCACCTTAGGATCTGAGTGATTGCTTAATGAAAGTTTTTTCATGGAGGAATATTGTGAAGACCGAACAAGAACTCACTATCGACCAAATATGGGAGCATTTCTATAAAACTCGAAACGACCAATTTCGCAACCTGCTGATGGAAAACTACAGGAATCTTGTAAGATACTGTGCTGAGCGATTGCACAGCAAGTTACCTGACAAAGTTGAGTTGGACGACCTTATCAGTGCCGGCAATTTCGGACTTATGGATGCAATAGATGCATTCGACCCGGGTCGTGGTGTAAAATTTGAGACATACTGCTCACCCCGTATAAGAGGTTCTATTCTCGATGAGCTTCGGAGTATGGATTGGGTCCCGCGATTAGTTCGATCTCGAGCTCACCAACTTTCAAGAGCGACACATTCACTCGAAACACACTTAGGTCGCAAACCCACTCAGAAAGAGCTCGCTGAAGAGCTTGAGATGGATATGGATGAGTTCAACAGGCTCCGGCGGGATGCAAACGCAGTCAGCCTGGTCTCTCTCACCACAAAATACAACGAAGGCGATAGCGAAAAAGACATTCGTGAAATAGATGTTATCAAGGATGAAAGAAGCAAGAATCCTGTGATCGAAGCCCAAAAGCGAGATCTAAAGAACCTTCTAACAAAAGGGCTAACTCGGGCAGAACGTCTGATAATTGTCTTGTATTATTACGAGGAAATGACGATGAAAGAAATCGGCGCAACACTCGATTTATCTGAATCGCGAGTTTCACAGATGCACTCATCCATCATTGCTCGTCTAAAAGCCCAGATGAACACTCGAAAAAAGGAATTCTCAGTTGGATAATTGCCCATTCGCCGATCCTCGTGGCAACCTAAAAATCCTTCACAAATCTGACAAATGCTATCCTCAAATCAATAGAAGCCGATATAATCTCAATAGAATCCCCTTTATATTCACCTTGGGTATATTATTTCCTCATATTACCTGGCTCTTCACATAGATTCTATATACTTTTCCAATCAGATTTGATTTTTTAAGCATTTTGTTTATACTAAATTGCTCTTGTGTAAGGAGAAGTAAAATGAAATTCACCAAAATGCATGGTTTAGGCAATGATTATATCTATATTAATTGCTTCACCGAAACGGTTGAGAAGCCAGAGGAGCTTGCTAAAATCGTCAGTGACCGGCATCGCGGCATTGGTTCCGATGGATTGATTCTCATAACCGCCTCGAATTCCGCTGATGTGCAGATGCGTATCTTCAACGCAGATGGCTCCGAGGCTGAAATGTGCGGTAATGGCATCCGTTGTGTAGCTAAATACGCTTACGAACATAAATTGGCCACAACTGGAGGATCATATTCGGTGCCGGGTCAGATGTCTTTTCCTGCTTCATTGAACATAGAAACCGGTAATGGAATTTTAACCGTTGGCCTCATGGTAGATGAAAATGATACGGTCAGTGAGGTGTGCGTGAACATGGGCCAGCCTATTCTCTCGCCAGAAAAAATTCCGGTGAATTTGATGGGCGAAACAGTGATAGAACAGCCAGTATCAATATTTGGGGAAGAATTATTAATGACCTGTGTATCAATGGGTAATCCTCACGCCATTTTTTTCAATGATGATATTGATTCAATTGAGCCTGAAAAACTCGGGCCGGCTATCGAAAACCACAGCCTGTTCCCAAACAGGATCAACGTCCATTTTGTTCAAATTAACAATCCTACAGAGTTTACAATGAGAACGTGGGAACGAGGCAGTGGAATTACATTGGCTTGCGGCACTGGTGCCTGTGCCTCATGTGTTGCCTCGGTACTTACGGGAAGGCAAGAACGCGTGTGCACCGGACATTTACTTGGTGGCGATCTTGCTTTAAACTGGTGCGAGGCAGATAATTGTGTGTATATGACCGGACCAGCTGTGGAAGTCTTTGAGGGCATTTGGCCGGTAAAGTAATATTCATGTACAAAGCTTTGGTGGTCGGCAGAATTCTAATGCTACGCCATATTTCCCAGAGGATAAATTCCCAT
>CAZMWN010000129.1:0-9606 GCA_964569935.1 uncultured Pirellulales bacterium | reverse complement strand
CTCTTTGAAATAAACATAATATGAGAAATTGCCGGTTCCGGCTGGGCTGAAAAACAAAGCCAAAACAAAGCCAATTCAAAGCCAATTACAAAAAATGACAAAATTAATATAAGCTCTTTTATGACAAATTAATATGTGGATTTCGCTGTTTTGTGGGGCAAAAAATCAAAGCCAAATCAAAGCCAAACGAAGCCAATTTGTTTCGTATTGAGTGCTGCGTAATGCGTATTGCGTAAAAGGATGTAAGCTCTTTGAAATAAAAATAAAAAAGAGTGGGTCTGTAAGCCGAGTTCTGTGTCCCGCCTATCATGGCAAGTGACGGTCATTTATCTTGGCCGACTGTCGCCAGTCGGCTCTCCCCCGCCGTTTTGCTTCGCAAAAACGAAGCAGCGGGGGAAGCGACCTACCCACTGGATGAGCGGCCAAAACCGCTCGCATCCGGGCTGGATTTCCAGCTTACTTGGTCTTGCAGGCGGTGGGGTTTACCCTGCCGACGCCGTTACCGGCACCGCGGTGCGCTCTTACCGCACCATTTCACCTTTGCCTGTTTCCACAAGGGAATATCGGCTGTGTATTTTCTGTGGCACTTTCCCGCGGATTGCTCCGGGTGGTCGTTAGCCACCACCGTTGCCCTGTCCTGCTCGGACTTTCCTCCCCCGTTTCTGTCTTCGACAGAAGACACGGGGGCGACCGTCCAACCCACTCTCTTAAATTATCAAATAATTCAATTACTTGGTTACTAATAATGAATAATTATAACATAAGTTCGCACTATTTTCCACTTAAAGACGTGGCAATTACCGTTTTTGTAATAACAGGGATTTTAGTCTCTGGATATATCGATATGCTTTTTGAAGTTTTTATCGTCGGTTTGCGTAAAATCTCTTCGAAAGTGGACTCCCCTGCTCTCGCTACGCATCCGGGCGGTTTGCGCCATAAAAAAACTGACAGTGAGCATATTCTGACATTCCCAGCCTTCGGGGGAATCAAAAACCTTATCCATTACATATTGCTGCCAGAACTTGATAATATCCATAGCCTCTGCCATTGGCAGATCTTCTCTGGTTATGCCGACATTTCGCCACATAAGCGCCCTAAGCGAATTAGTAACATCGTCCGTATCCAAACGGGTGCGGCTGGAATGAGGGATATGATATTTTATCAGAGGGTGTTTATGATGTGCTGCACCCACTTCTTTATTTTGAGAAACAAGCTGACCTGCTATTTTGCCGAATACAAGTCCTTCAAGCAGAGAATTGCTTCCGAGTCGATTTGCACCGTGCAGACCGGTAGAGGCCACTTCACCACAAGCGTAAAGATTTTTTATGCTTGTTTTTGCCGAGATGTCTGTTTTGACACCGCCTATCATATAATGTGCACTAGGCCGGACAGGAATCAGGTCGTGATTTATATCTATATCAAAACTTTCAAGCAGCTCGTTAATCCATGGAAATCTCTCAGAAAAATACGCCTTCTCAAAGCGTCGAACATCCAGATAGACATGGGTCGATCCGGTCTTGAGCATCTGTGCCAGGATGGCCCGGCTGACGATATCCCGCGGTGCAAGCTCAGCGGCTTCGTGATATTCTTTCATAAATTCCCTGCCCTGGCTGTCCCTGAGAATCGCCCCCTCGCCCCGAAGCGTCTCGGTAATCAATGCACGGGTGGCACCTGCTATATAAAGCGTTGTCGGATGGAACTGCATGAACTCCAAATCCCGCAGAACCGCACCTGCCCGATAGGCCATAGCAATACCGTCACCGGTTGCAACCTCCGGATTTGTCGTTTCACGATACAGTCGCCCTGCTCCTCCGGAAGCCAGTATTGTATGTGCGGCCCAAATAATCTGAACGCCTCTTTTGAAATGGTGACCAATTGTCCCCACACACTCGTTGTCGTCGTTCGTAATCAAATCGATAGCGTAGAAATTTTCCAGCACTCTTATATTCGAATTTCCCCTGATCTTCCTTATGAGTGCCTCGGCAATCATCCTTCCGGTTTCATCGCCGTGAGCATGAGCTACACGAGGATGGCTATGGCCGCCTTCGAGTGTAACAGCAATTCGATTGTCTATCAGGTCAAATTCGGTGCCCCACTGAAACAATTGTTCTATCAGTTCAGGCCCCTGCCGAACAACCAGATTAACTACATCTTCATCACATAGCCCACAGCCGGTATTTAGCGTATCGGCTATGTGTGATTCGAATGTATCCGCCTTTTCAAGTGCTGAAGCAATGCCACCCTGAGCCTTCCATGTATTACTATCTTTCAGGGTGCCTTTGCAAACGATAGTTACATTGCACTGCTCGGCCGCTTCAATAGCAGCACGAAGACCTGCAATCCCGGAGCCTATCACAAGACAATCAGTAAAAAGCTGCTGTGCGGAAACAGAATCAACATTAGTAAGATAGCGTCTCAGTCCTGTTGTTTTGGTCATCAATTCAATTCCTTAGCGAATTACACCAATAATTATTGTTATTAACAATCAGGCATAAACAATAAAAGAAAATCCTTATTTTTCCGCCGGTTACTGGCCCGAAGATTTTCCCTGTGTTTACATCCCGGCCTTCCTGCGTTCCAGGGCAACTTCGTCTCCAAATAATCGTTCATCATCGGCATACTTTAGAATAAACGCCTGCAATTCCTTCGTCGATGCCGTCAGAACAAGCCTGTCTTCAACGGATGTATGCTTTATTGCATCAGGATTTTCTTTGAGCAGCTCTTCCATTTCGCTCTCTTGCGTTATCCGCATTTTTAACTGTGGTTCTATTGACTCAACCTTGATGAAAGTATGAGCAGGTATCAGGAAAAAAGTATTATAATCTATTTCGTTGGGATCCTCCGGCTCCCACGGCAATCCGCTTGGGTAAAGGTCGAGAAAAAGTTTGTCTTTAAGCTTTACCAAACAAGCTATGAAAGAGCCTTTTCTGCCTTCTTCATCGATGAAAATAAGTTTATATGCATTGTTTGGATCGTCCATTCGAGTGAACTCCCATGTAGTATCCGGGTCATTAGGATCATCCATCCAGGTACCAAGGAGTTTTTCTTCGAAAACAATGTCCGCATCAGTATAAAGACAATGTAAGGACGCAACCGGCACACAACCACACAAAACGGCAGTTAACAGGTAAAAAAGAATTTTTTTTGTATTCATCTTCTTTTTCTCCTAAAAAAAAATTCACTTCTTCAAGGAATATAGATTCTAAATTTAACACCAAGGGTTTGCTTTTAATCATTATCTTCAAGCTTTAAAAGACAATTGTCAATTGAAAAGAGGACACAAAACAGATAGATTGCAGAAGTTACCCATTTGATTTGACATTGAGAACATTTTGAGAAAGGAAAAATGAGTTGGATTTGAACTTCTTTGGCTGGGCTACAGTTGCTATATGTGCAATTATGGTGGGTACTTCAAAGACCGGGATTCCCGGGCTTGGTATACTGGTCGTGCCTTTGATGGCCCTTGTGCTGCCGACACGTCAGTCCACCGGAATATTACTGGGCATTCTGATATTAGCAGATGTGTTCGCAATCATATACCACAGGCGTAACGCAAGATGGCTTCACGTGCTCCGTCTTCTTCCGCCTGCTTTAGCCGGTATCGTAGTAGGATACTTCGGATTAAAAGTAGTTAACGACCAGCAGTTAAAGCCTATTATTGGGGCAATAGTACTCTTGATGTTGGGCATCAATTATTGGCGAACAAAAGGCAAAGATAATAATGCGCCGATTCCAAGCCCATGGTGGTTAACTGTATGGCTCGGTTTTATGGCGGGAATCACAACGATGATGGCCAACGCCGCCGGGCCGGTAATGATTATATACCTGCTGGCTATAAGACTTCCTAAAACTGAATTTGTCGGAACAGCAGCATGGTTTTTCTTTGTAATAAACTGGCTTAAGGTGCCGTTCAGTGCAAATCTGGATTTGATGACAGTCGAATCCGTTAAACTTGATCTGATGATGTTGCCGTTTATCGCCGCAGGTGCGATTACAGGGATAATTTTTCTCAAACGAATCCCACAGAAAGCTTTTATCGCTGTCGTACAGATTTTGGCGGCAGCGGCAGCCATCAAGCTTTTATTTTAGTTTAAAACTATTTGAGCCATGCAAAAACAAAATTGGTTTGCAAAATATCTTCCAAAGAACGATTATTGAGTCTATGCGTGGAAAGCAACACAAAGACAAATTTGAGACCGAAAGAAAACGTATGCTTAGGTGGGACCTCAAGGGGCGGGGAATCAAAAATCCTCGTGTGCTTTCTGCGATGGCCCAGGTCCCAAGGGAAGAATTTGTACCAAATTCACATCGGTCACAGGCGTACACCGATGGTCCCCTGCCTATCGGGATGGGTCAAACTATCTCTCAGCCCTATATTGTCGCCTTGATGACCCAGGAACTGCATGTCAACCAAGACTGCGAAGTCCTGGAAATTGGAACCGGCAGTGGATATCAAACTGCGGTCCTGAGCAAGTTAGCAAGAAAAGTATACACCATCGAAAAGCTCCCCGAGTTATCTAAATCGGCTCAGGCAACTTTAGGTAGATTAGGTTATAATAACATTGAATTTTCTGTTAGTGACGGTAGTACCGGCTGGCCCAAATCTAAATTGCCGGAATCCGGATGTTTCGACAGGATTATAATTACAGCAGCCGTCCCGAAGATTCCAGAGCCTGTCCTCAAGCAACTTGCCGATTGCGGTTTGATAGTGGCTCCTGTAGGTTACAGCGGCGTGCAGGAACTTATAGTTTGCGAAAAAAGAGCGGATAAATTATTTGAGAGAGTTATCTGCGATGTCCGGTTCGTTAAACTATTCGGAAAATACGGCTTTAACCAATAGTATATTGTTATTCCTGTGAAAACAGTCCCGGAAGGGATGCCTAACGGCAGAATCCAGAAAAGTTCCGAATAAAGTGGATTCCTGCTTTGCCGTAAGGCATGGCCTAACCACAGCAGGAATGACATAAAGAAACAGTAATAATGACAGAAGAAAGCATTAAATCACAAAACAGAATTGATATATCAACGCCGGCCCAGTTCCTCAAAGGTGTTAGGCCGTACAGAATTGATATATCAACACCGGTCCAGTACCTCAAAGGAGTCGGGCCTGCAAGGGCTAAAACCTTCTCGCAATTAGGCGTAGAGACCGTTGGTGATTTGTTGGAATATTTTCCGAGAGACTGGAACTTTCTGCCCAAGCCGATCAAGATAAATCAAATGCAGCCCAACCAGACAATCGCCGTTATTGGTATGGTCGAGTCCGTAGATTACCAGAACTATCGCAGGCAACCGATATTTGAAGCCTTGATAAGCGATGATACCGGAATGTGCAGGATTATCTGGTTTCACGGCGGGTATCTTCGCAAACAATTAGAACCAGGCCAAATAATTCTGGCATCCGGCAAGGTCACTCTCTACAAGCATCAATTGCAACTGACCAATCCAAAATTTATGGTAGTGGCACGGGCTTCCAGCCCGTGGAAACACGGCCAGGATGGCCGTGTCACAAAATATCTTAGCGGCGGGATTTATCCGGCGAGCAGCAGGCTTTCCAGCAGACAAATCAAACAAATAATCAGACCTGTGCTCGGTAACTTGAATGAACTTGTATCGGAGTTCTTTGACAAAGGTTTTTTAAAAGAAAAGAGTCTCATCGGCAGAAAGGATGCGTTCTCCTGGATACACCAACCGCCGGATGAGAAAAAACTGGCACAGGCAAAACACAGATTAAAATATGACGAATTGTTTTTAATGCAGTTGGGACTGGCGCTTCGACGGTACAAGGTCCAGCATTTTTCTTCAGCAACTCCGTGTTCATGTAATGATGAAATAGACAGCAGAATCAGAAAGCGTTTTCCTTTTTTACTGACTGAGGACCAAAACAACTGCATAGCCGAAATTGCCGCGGATATGAATAAATCAAAACCTATGAATCGCCTGTTACAGGGTGACGTAGGCTCCGGCAAAACAGTCGTCGCACTCTACGCCGCCCTGCTTGCAGTTGCCAATAAAATGCAGGTAGCAATTATGGCCCCAACGGAAATTCTGGCGGGCCAGCATTTTCTAAGCATCGAAAGATATTTGAAAAACAGTAACGTTAAAAGGATTCTGATAACCGGCGGCTTAACAGGCAGGAAAAGAACGGAGCTTCTTGAAAAAATTAAGCATGGTCAAATTGACATTGTCGTGGGCACAGTGGCATTGCTGCAGAGCGATATCGAATTTCAAGACTTAGGTCTGGTCGTAATCGATGAGCAGCATAAATTCGGGGTACATCAACGCGCTCAACTGCGAAAACAAACAACCCCGCACTACCTTGTTATGACGGCCACGCCTATTCCAAGAACGCTGGCAATGACAGCATTTGGTGACTTGGATGTCTCCATCATCGGGCACTCTCCACCGGGCAGAGGTACTGTTGTTACACGCCGGATCGACAGGAACGACCGACAAAAGGCATACGATTTTATCCGCGAACGTTTACGAGCAAAAAAACAGGCCTATTTTGTATATCCGCGAATTACAGCAATAGAGGAAAACGGCGATGTCAAAGCTGCAACAGACCAGTGGCATCATCTGTCCAAAGATGTATTCCCGGAATTTACCGTGGAACTTCTGCACGGCCAGATGCCTTCAGCAAAAAAACAGCTAATCATGTCGGAATTTCGTAAAGGCAAAATCGATGTGCTCGTATCAACCATCGTTGTGGAGGTAGGTGTGGACGTGCCAAACGCTACGATAATGGTTATCGAAGGGGCGGATAGATTCGGGCTGGCACAACTGCATCAATTAAGAGGCCGTATCGGCAGGTCGGAGGCGAAATCATACTGCTTTTTGTTAGCCGAGACGGACAACGAAACAGCTAAAAGCCGGCTTGAAATCATGATAAGAAGCAACGACGGCTTCGAGATAGCAGAGCAGGATTTACGGTTGCGCGGACCGGGTGAGATGTTCAGCGCAAGACAGCACGGCCTGCCTGATTTGAAAATTGCAAGTATTATAGATGATTATAACCTGCTGGTTATGGCCAGAAAAAATGCATTCGAACTTGTCGGCCAGGACCCAATGCTATTAAGTCCTGAGCACAGGAATATACGTCGAGCTTTGCTCTCTAAGTTCGGTGATTCACTCGGTTTAGCCGATATCGCATGAAGATTTTTTGGTTTTAAGTTTGCGATATGCGAGTTTATACTTACAATCGTCAGTCAAAAATTCAATAAGTAAACGTTGATTTATGCGGATAGAATATAAAAACAATCGACTGGAGAGGGTGTTAATCGGCGTCAATGCTTTGATCGCCGCGATGGTTGCAGCGACTTTTATTTTGCTGTTCGGTTTCGATAAGCCACTGCTTCCGGCCTGGATTCTACATGCCCTACAAGTCTTATTACTCTTTGTTTTTGTAGCGGAAAAGTTAATCCGGTTGTTTAATGCAGATTCAAAAGCCCAATTCGCACGAGCCAATTGGTATGAAATTCCGCTTTTACTTTTCCTTGTCATCGCCATCATTGGAGCAAGTCGCTGGTTTGCATCAACCAAACCGGATGCTGCACAGGTTCGTTATTTTGCAGTTGGCATATACCTCGTACTACAGGTAGTAATAAAGCTTTGCAAGACCGGTATAAACCTCGCTGCATCAGGTAGAAATCCAACACAAACCCTAATTGCGAGCTTTGTGTTTTTGATAATCTCCGGAGCAGGACTGTTAATGCTTCCGGCGGCATCGAGCGGCCAGCAAAATCTGAGCTTTGTCGATGCACTATTTACATCGACCAGTGCAACATGTGTCACCGGTCTTATCGTAAAAAATACGGGTGAGGATTTCAGTATAATGGGACAGGTCGTAATTCTGACTTTGATTCAGCTCGGCGGCCTGGGAATAGTGGTATTCGGTGCGGTACTCGCCCTGTTATTGGGTCAGGCATTCAGTGTACGTGAATCAGTTGCAATGCAGGATTTACTAAATGCCCGCACGCTTAGTCGAATCGGCAAAATGATAGCTTTCATCTTTATCGGCACAGTGCTCATCGAAGCCGCCGGCGCAGCAAGTCTTTTTTGGATGTGGAACGATTCACCCACCTGGTCCGGCATGCATAATCAATGGTTTTGCAGCATCTTCCACTCCATCAGCGCATTCTGTAATGCGGGATTTAGCTTATTCAACAAAAGCTTTATAAGATACAACCGAAGCTGGCAGGTATATACGGTCGTATGTCCATTGATAATTTTAGGTGGCCTTGGTTTTAGCGTGCTATACGATCTGGTCAATATCGCGGCCGATAGGGTAAAACGGTTCTTCAAAAAATCACTTTACAAAGAATATCGCTTTTCAATGCAGGCACCGAAAAGGATGCAGCTGCAGACCAAGATTGTTCTGGCTGTAAGTTCAAGCCTGATAATCCTGGGCGCTTTAGCTATACTTTTTTTTGAGCGATATACCGGACACGGTGATTCAGAACAAAAAGTAGGAGTTCTGGGTGCACTTTTCCAGTCGATTACCGCAAGAACAGCCGGGTTTAACACGGTGGATATTAAAGGATTGTCGGCCTCCAGCAAATTTATCTTAATTGTGCTTATGTTTATAGGCGGCTCACCCGGCTCAACAGCAGGTGGTATTAAGACTGTCACTTTAGCAGTAATAATTATGACCACCTTCGCAGCTTTGAGAAAGCGACCCGAAGTTGAAATGTTCAATCGCTCAGTCCGGATAGCAGTTGTCGGCAGAGCAATTACTGTTACAGTGCTTTTTATCGTCGTTTTATTTACCGCCACACTGGCACTAAGCGTTACAGAGAACTCAAACGGTTTCAGTATGATGGATATTTTATTCGAAGCAGGTTCGGCGTTAGGAACTGTCGGCCTGTCAACCGGCGTAACCGGCCCTTTGACAACGTTGACGAACGCCGGAAAATTGATTATTATTACAACGATGCTCATCGGCAGACTCGGGCCATTGACGCTCTTAGCGATGTTGACTTTTAATCTTAAACCGGTCCGATATAGTTACCCGGAAGAATCGATAATCGTCGGATAAAAATGTTATGATTTCATAGAATAAACTATGAACACAATACGAGGAACTAATTATGGCAAGGTTTGCAGTAATAGGATTGGGTCGATTCGGTCAGAAACTCGCTATCGCCCTTGCGATGAGCGGGGCTGAGGTTATCGCAATCGACAAAAACCGGGAAACGATAGAATTGATTGCAGACCAGGTCAGTCACGCCGTCAGGCTCGACAGCACCGATGAAGAAGCGCTTAAAGCACAGGGCGTTAACAAGGCTGATGTTGCTATCATAGGCATAGGACAAGGCACCGGGCGGGGATTTGAGTCGGCAATTCTAACGGTTGTGAACCTTCGGCAATTAGGAGTCACGCAAATATATGCAAGGGCAGAGGATTTAATCGCCGGAGAGGTCTTCTCCAAAGTCGGTGCCACCGAGGTTATCTATCCGGAAATCGAATCGGCTCAAAGATGGGCCTACAAGCTTATCGCACCTCAAATCGGGGAAAAAATTGACTTTGCACCCGGCTACAGTCTCGGACGTGTCAAAGCACCGGCCAGCTTCGACGGCAGAACTGTTATGGACCTGCAGTTGCGGCACA
>CAZMWN010000128.1:0-9609 GCA_964569935.1 uncultured Pirellulales bacterium | reverse complement strand
AATAATAATTACCTTTTGTAAAACTTTTTGTCAGTTCACAGATTTCTTCTGCGAAATCGACTGATTTTTGATATACATCTAATTTTTCAAATATGAATGCCATGTTTTTGAAAATCGATAATCGAAATTTGACCGAATCAAAAATCTCTTTCTCTCCATTATCGAATGTCGATTTTCGATTCTCTGCCATTTTTACCGATGCAAAAATGGCGGAGAGGGCGGGATTCGAACCCGCGGTACTCGAAAAGAGCACACCGGTTTTCGAAACCGGCTCGATCAGCCACTCCGACACCTCTCCATAGCTTAAAATACAAGGCACTAAACCCTAAGCACGAAATTCTAAACAATATCAAATTTCTAATGTTCGAATGACCAAAAAGGCTCATTTCTCAAGAGGCGGATTTAGTATTTTCTAAAAAATCCCACTTAATTTACCCCTAATTGCTTATTAATGCAAGCAGATTACAATATATCTTTACTTCCGTTCGGGAATACCAAAACAAATAACATGGCGTATTAAAATACACTAAATTTTTCTAAATGAATCCGCTGTTTAACATTAGAAGATATTATTTCTACATTGATTTTACGGTTATTGCATGTGTCTGAATTACGATATGCGCTGAGAGTCTTGATATTCTAGATATTTTTGGAAGAAAGGATTCACCCTCAAAATGCAGGGCGCCCACACGGCCGAACTCAACTATCTATATACGAAGTGTTAATACTCTCAATGCCTCCGTCCAAGGCAATCTTTATCTTAGAGATGGTTATTAGTTATTTGACTAATCACGAAGTAGGTGTAAATTCTGACGGTCAACGGCTAAGCAGAAATTCATGGTCCAATCCATCCCAAAGAACACTCCCTCAACTTTTTTTGCGAAACCAACTATCGTCGGAAAAACAAATGGCTGGACATTTGGGACACTAACATGAATCATTACTGTGTGTAGATAATAGGTGATATTATTTTGGGTGGCTGTCTGAAAAGTTTGTTTAATACCATTTTTCCGGGGATTCTTTATTCCCAAGGCATGAGCTGTTTTAAAATCCAGAATAGAATTTCTTATCGCAGTGTTTATGATTCCGACTACCTCTACGGACGTGTTGTTTCTTGTCATTCGTACCTTTATATAAGGTAAGCCGAATTTTAACGGAAAGAATAAATCCAGACTAAATTTTTTACCGTTCACATATAAACTCATTATAAATGCTCGCTACGAAAATCTGGTATTGATACGATAGTCGGTTTAGCTAATGGATATTTGGACGCAACACGCTCTGAAAGTTCTGCAAAATTTATATCTGAGTCAACTACTTTTTCATAAAGCACTGCTACGAGTTGGCCTGCGTATTTTTCCATCAGTTCATTTAGATGGTTATGCACCCACTCGCTATCTGGATCAACTACGCCTCTTGCAGGGTTTTTAGTCCGATACTCACATGCCTTGTAGATCGATCCGAGCAAACGTTCGTAAGGATCTTTACCATCCATTGGCTGTTTTTCTATGTAATCCCAAGCACCTGCTTTCATGGACTGAACGCAATTTGGAATACTTGGGTGGCCTGTAATCACAATCGCAACAGATGATTTATTTGCAAGCTGTTGCAAAACCTTGATGCCTTCTTCTCTCTGCATTTTACCCATCAACATATCAGTAATCACAATATCAAACGGTTCTGTGTCGATGATTTTTAGAGCCTCTTCATGGTTTGTAATTGCCAATACATCATATGGTTTCCCATTTGGATCTTTTCTGGAGCTAATTAGCATTTTCATCTCTCTGAGATCTTCAGGAACATCATCTATAATAAGGACTTTCATGGCTATAATTCCTCTTTTACTTGTTTTGGAAGCTCAATTACAAATTTAGCGTTTCTATTAGGCTCTCCAACTTCACGTATGGTTCCCATATGTCTTTCAACTATTTTTGCTACAATAGCCAGGCCAAGGCCGGCTCTTTGAGATTGTGTACTGAAAAATCGTTGAAAAATTCTGCTTTTATTTGCATGTTCAACACCTGCTCCATCATTATAAACGGTTATTCTAATCATTTCTATAGTGTCTTTTTTAAAATATTCGACACTAATTGATATTTTGGAGTTTGGTGGGCTGTAGTTTATAGCATTTTCTAAAAGTTCAGAAATTACTTGGCCAATTTTTATAGGATCCCATATACATCTTGGTAAGGATTCCGGGATAAAAAAATCTATGTGTCTCTCTTGGGCTGCGTGCTCGTAATGAGCAACTTCTCTCTTAATTAAGGTTTGGACATTAACATTTTGAAGATTTAGTGGCTGATCAGTGACCAAGCGGCTGAAATCGCTACATATAAGACCTATTTTTTCAATAGACGATTCTAATTCCTCAATTCCCACGAATTCGCGGTTCGCTTCGCGTTGCCTTCTCAATACGCCACGGGCAGCAAAGAGCTGATTGTTAATCTTATGTGCATTACTGGCCGAAAAAACACGTAAAGCGTCCAATTTAACTGTTTGCTTACTTGCTTCTCGATACCAAATGTCACCGAACTCATACACAACTTCCGTACAAACTCGAAGTATAATCTCCTGACACAATTCACTGATATCACCTCGAGCTGGACGTTCCAACCTGCTAACATTTGCTTCATTGCGTACTCGAAATATAAAAGCATAAACCTCATCGTAGAATGGAACTAAGACAAAAAGATGATTTCCGTGAGTAAGATCAGCCATATCGGCGGAAAACTCACCTTCCCGCGATATTTTATTGAAGATACTAAGCAAGTTTTTAACTAATGGATCAAAGACATTTCGTTGTGCTGATCTACGATATAAATAACGTATCGGATGTGTTTGTTTATACGTGGGATCAGCCATCCCCACTTTCTTGCCTGGCAAACCATATGATGTTTCGCCCTTATCGATCGAGCTCATACTTATTACACTTATGTTTTTGCTTGTATAAGAGTAAACCACTAAAAAAACATCTTTAAACGCCCAGAACTCTCTCATTCTCTTTAAAATATGTTTTATATCATGATCAAAGAAATCTGGTTCGTTTTTATGGTTTTGAAAAAATTCCAAAAGCTCCTCTCGGAAAACTACCTCGGAACGTTTCCGTATATCTCTATATCTTGCATTTGCCATTTCTGTGATACGTTCGATGTTTTTCCGTAGTAACTCAAGTCTATTATCCAGTTCCTTTCTATTTAAGAAGAATCTTGGATTTTGATTTTCTCTCAATTTTGTTTCTTCGCTAATTAGACTCTTATTGGCCTTTTCAAGTTCATCTTCGTGCCCCGCTAAAAATTTGTGTTTCTTTACAAAATCTTTTACATCCACGATATCTTCCGGATTGAAGAATACCTGTCCGCCCATCGCAACACCAACAAGGTGTCCATGGACAATTATAGGAAAGGCTATCTCTGTAAATCCAGCTGGACATATTTTGATATTTAAAGGTTCTTCCTCATTAGTGTTCAAAAACTTATCAATAAAGCGAAGATCAGACTTATAGCATGGGCTAATCTCTTCACGCTTTCGCATGAAAGCAGGGCAGTGAGTCCAATCACCTCCGTGCTCTCGCATACATGCAGGCAAACCCTCTCTATCGGCACATTGTCCATCGTGTCCATACCCAATTGGACAATTATGCACGTTATATTTCTGAGCTCTGAACTCTTCAATCAGCTTTGTTGTCTCAATGCTGCGAACGCACTCGCAAAACTTATTAAAACGGGGAGGAGTTAATCTTCTTTCTTGTGAGTACCCCTCTATAGGCATCCAAAATACCTCTGGATCTCTTCCAGGCGGCTCAAATATATTAGCGCCAAAGATTGTCAAGACGGAGTTAATTTCTACACTCATTCCTGCAATCAAACGGCTTAGCAACTCTCGATCCATCAGGCTTTCTAGTTCTGTGTCCCTCATTCTCCTAAAAGGTGGTGCGCAAAACATGATGGTCCAATATCTATTTTCCCATCGATCTATGCAATTTGCTTTATATAATCGAAAATCTCTCTTAAAAGGCCATTCCTCAGGAACTCTCTGCAAGCAAGATTTCATGTCTTCTCGTGACTTAAATACTATGGCTTCGAACGATGAAGGGCATGACCAACTCGGTCTCGTGCATCTTATAAGCTTCTGATGTTTATAATCCCATGGTTTACCTTCTTTACTCGCTTGATCCAGTCCTTTAATAATCTCGTTGAATTCCTCTTGCTCTACTGCTACATTGCCAGGGTCTTTTTCTGGCCAAATATTCCACTTAGCACAGTGAGGACACCGTATAGCATATCCTGTATCTTTCATTAATTTTTCCCCAAATATTAGTGACGTACCTTCTCTCTTAAGCAAAGGTGTGTGTAAAAAGAATCGTTAGTTAATATTTTCACAAATTGAAATCGTTAGTCAACGTAACTCGCATTCTTGGTATAAGCTTTTTAGATTATACGTGACACGACTATAGAGACCAACCAATTTTGACAAAAAAATAACTTGCTTTTCCTCCTTGAGTTCTCAGAAGATATCTGCGCAAAGCGCAATTAAATAATCTTTTACATGCTAGAATATATCTTCCTCCTTTTTACATATATAATGGCGTTTGTGGGGACTTAAATATTGATGGTTAATTCCAAAAAACTTGAAAAAATAAAAAATCTGGAGAAAAAGGGTTGCAGAAAGTTTCAGTTTTTGTATAATCTTTAATATGAACGGCAGATTTACAATTTATCACGGCGAAGATTATAATCAAAGCCGGATTTTTATCCAAAAGGTCATCCTCGACCTTAACAGCCTGCTTTTGCGCCGCAAGGCGCAATAAATACCCCACAAACAATCTATTTCTATCCGTTTTTTCGTAAATTCATGGTAATTTCGCCCTGCTTGCGGCATAATTAGCCCCAATGCTACTCTGCGAAGTAGTGAATGAGCTTCGCTACCTGTGATACAAGCAACCTATGGTGCAAGCTACCTGTGGCACAAACAACCTATGGTGCAAGCTACGAAGCACGAGTCAGAGTAAAATTTCGGAGAAAAGAATATGTCTGAAGAAAAAGTTTTAATTTTCGATACCACCTTAAGGGACGGCGAACAGTCTCCGGGTGCCTCTCTTTCGATCGCTGAAAAGCTCGAAATCGCCCAGCAATTGGCGGTTCTGGGCGTGGATATTATTGAAGCGGGCTTCCCAGTCTCCAGCCCCACCCAGTTCGAGGCCACCAAACTGGTCGCCGAACAGGTCGTCGGTCCGACGATAGCCGGCCTGGCCCGCGCCAACGAAGGTGACATCGAATCGGCCGGTAAAGCAATTGCCCCGGCCCAAAAGAAACGTATTCATACGTTTATCGCAACCTCACCGGTCCATATGAAGTATAAGCTCAAAAAGAGCAGCGATGAGGTCCTGAAAATGGCCGTTAACGCCGTTAAATGCGCGAAAGGGTACGTCGATGACGTCGAGTTTTCGCCAGAAGATGCCTGCAGGAGCGAAATGTCGTTCTTGATTGAGATTTTAGCTGCCGTCATCGAAGTCGGTGCAACAACATTAAATATCCCGGATACGGTCGGATACATCCTGCCCTACGAATACGGCAAAATCATCGCCCAGCTTAAATCCGACGTCCCCGGCATAGACAAATGCATTATCAGCACCCACTGTCACAATGACCTCGGGATGGCAGTTGCGAATTCATTGGCCGGCGTGCGAAACGGCGCCCGACAGGTGGAATGCACCGTCAACGGTCTCGGTGAACGGGCGGGCAACGCTGCACTCGAAGAAATCATAATGGGAATACGAACGCGTCCGGACTTTTTCGCAACGCAGAGCACCGGCGGCCTGTCCACTAATATCAACACAAAAGAAATCTATCGCACAAGCCAGTTGGTTTCACAACTGACCGGTTTTGTGATCCAGCCGAACAAAGCGATTGTCGGTGCCAATGCCTTTGCGCACGAGGCCGGCGTCCACGTGGACGGCATATTGAAAGAGCGTACCACTTACGAGATTATGACACCTGAAAGTATCGGCCTGGGCGGCTCGCGCATGGTGATTGGACGGCATACCGGCCGACACGGATTTGTGGACAGGTGCAAGCAGCTCGGTTTCAAACTCAATGGGCAGGAGACCGAACATGCGTATGAAAGGTTTCTGGAAATTGCAGATAAGAAAAAGGAAGTCTTCGACGAGGACCTTGCCGCGATAATCAATGAAGAAATTCACGTCGTGGAGCATTTTTATCATCTGGAGTATCTGCACGTGGCCAGCGGGACCGGTACGCTTCCGACCGCAAGTGTTAAAATAAAAACCGGGGACCAGACCAAACAGGCCGCCGCATGCGGTGACGGGCCGGTCGATGCAGCATACGAAGCTATCAGGGAAGCGACAGGACTGTCGCCGAAACTTGAGAACTACACGATTCGAGCCATTACCGGCGGCAAAGAGGCACTCGGCGAAGCTACGGTCAGAATCACCGAAGACGGCAGAACCTTCGTAGGTAGAGGCATATCGACCGACATCATTGAGGCCAGTGCAAAAGCGTATGTCGATGCCATCAACCGAATGGTCGCGGCAAAAGGTGGAACGCCGGAATTGAAAGTTGAACTATAATAAAATAAGAGAGATAAAAAAATGGGAATGACAATTACAGAAAAGATACTGGCCAAGGCAACAGGCAGGAAAAAGGTTCAGGCCGGCGAGCTTGTGGATGCGAAGATTGATGTTGTTTTATTTATCGATGTCACTGGACCGGCGGCAGTAAAGATGCTTAAAGAAAAAGGTATCGATAATGTATTTGACAAAGAAAAGATTGTCGTGACGCCGGACCATTTTCAGCCGGCTAAGGATATAAAGAGTGCCGAACTACATAAACGCCTCGATGAGTGGGCAAAGCGACACAAAATCAAATATTACTACAAAATCGGCAAGGCCGGTGTCTGTCACGCCCTGCTGCCGGAGCAGGGACATATCAGACCGGGTGAAGTCATCATCGGGCCTGATTCACACACATGCACGTATGGAGCATTCGCCGCCTTTGGCACAGGAGTTGGCTCAACAGACCTGGCGGCGGCGATTGCAACCGGGCAATTGTGGTTCAAAGTGCCGGAGTCGATAAAATTCGTACTAAACGGCTCGCTCAGCCCCGGCGTCTACAGCAAAGATGTTATTCTTACCGTTATCGGCAGAATCGGCGTTGATGGCGCGCTCTATCGGGCGATGGAATTCGTTGGACCGGCTTTGGCGGAGATGTCGATGGAAGCAAGAATGACCATGACAAATATGGCCATCGAAGCCGGGGGAAAAAACGGCATTATCGGTTTCGACGACGTCACTATGCAATATCTCGATAAGCATCTTAAAGACAAAAAAAACTATACGGTTTACGAATCGGACGATGACGCAGAATATGCAGCGGTTGAGGAATTTGATTGCTCAAAGATAGAGCCAATGGTCGCCCTGCCGCATCTGCCAAGCGGCGGCGTTCCCGTCGGCGAGTGTGCCGGCATGGAAATGGACCAGGCATATATAGGAAGCTGCACAAACGGCCGAATCGAAGATTTGAGAATAGCGGCAAAAATCCTCAAAGGTAAACAGGTCGATATCCGCACATTGATTGTACCGGCCACGCCGACAATATGGAGACAGGCGATGGACGAAGGTCTGTTCGATATATTCTACGATTCCGGCTGTGTGATTGCGGCTCCGACCTGCGGCGCATGCCTGGGCGGATTTATGGGCGTGCTCGCCGAAGGCGAAAAATGTGTTAGCACAACAAACAGGAACTTTGTCGGCAGGATGGGACATCCTAAAAGCGAAGTTTATCTGGCCAGCCCGGCCACAGCCGCAGCAAGCGCTATAACGGGAAAGATAACAGATTGCAGAAAATGTCTTTGATATATCAAAAATCAAAAAAATGTAAAATGACAAAGTAAAATTCAAAGAGGATTCAAAAAACATCAAATAAGAGATAACAATGGCTAAGTCCTTCTTATCCAAAATCAGAAAGTATAGAATAATTATCTTGATTGCTTCAATAATTGCTTTCATCTTACTTGTAATTCTTGGTGCTGTCTTGGGGCCGGATAAAACCTGGGAGCAACCTGCCAGTGAAGAGCCAACAGAATCCAGATAATAAGGATACTTTTACCAATTTTCGAATAACATATATAGAGGAATTCAATTATGTCGAACGCTCACGTATATAAACGGGATCACATTAATACGGACGAAATTATCCCGGCAAGATATCTGAATACCGACGATGAAATGGAATTAGCTAAGCATTGCATGGAAGATTTGGACGGAGATTTCGTCAACAAGGTCAAAGAAGGCGATTGTGTCGTTGCCGGTGAAGATTTCGGCTGCGGCTCCAGTAGAGAGCACGCCGTCTGGGCGCTCCGCGGCGCGGGCGTACAAACCGTTATCGCCAAAACATTCGCGAGAATCTTTTATCGCAATGCTATCAATAACGGCTTTTACCTGATAGAATCTCCGGACGCATTGGAAAATATCAATAACGGCGATGAGCTGGAAATTGATTTCAAAGCAGGCTTAATTAAGAACAAGACAACTGGTATAGATATTACCTTTAATCCACTGCCGGATTTTGCACTTGAGATAATCAATGCCGGCGGGCTATTAAATAAGTTGGCCCAAAAGAATCGCTAAGAGAATTTTTGGGAGGTAAAAAAATGAGTCCATGGCAAAATCCTGATGACAGTATCACACAAAATCAGCTCGAAGGTGTTCAGAGAAGTATCACTAACCGGCTGAAACAGCTTCGAAAGAAAGTACGAGTGAATGAGAAAGAGATTGTCCTTGAGCTGATACAACTAACACGCGAGAATTTATACAGAAAGGCCCAACTCCTCTGCGACGAAAGAGATTTCTACAAAGAGAAGATACAGGCGATAACAAAGATTCTGGAAAAGTAGGAAGCAACTTAAAGTTGTAAGTCATACGAAAAATATAGATTTCCGCTCCGGCGGGAATAACAATTGAGAAGTGTACTGATATTACTACAAGGAGAAATGAAAGTGGCGAAGAGTTATAAGATTGCTGTATTACCCGGCGACGGGACGGGGCCGGAAGTGACTTTCGAAGCGGTAAAAGTGTTAAAAACCGCCGCCGATAAGTTTGGTTTCAAAGTGGATTTGACCGAATTCGATTTCGGCGGTGAAAGATATAAAAGGACAGGTGAAACCCTACCCGATAGCGGCGTAGAAGAGCTTCGCAAATTCGATGCGATACTATTAGGTGCAATCGGTCACCCGGATGTTGCGCCGGGAATCCTCGAAAAAGGTATTTTGCTAAAGGCTCGTTTCGAGCTGGATCAATATATAAATCTGCGTCCGGTGAAACTCTATCCCGGCGTGGAAACGCCTTTGAAGGATAAAGGCCCTGACGATGTAGATTTTACAGTAGTTCGTGAAAATACAGGTGACCTTTATACGGGTGTGGGCGGTTTTTCCATGAAAGGGACACCGAACGAGGTAGCCGTGCAGTCGGCTGTTTATAACCGCTTCCAGGTGGATCGATGTCTTAAATATGCGTTCGATTACACCAAAAAGCACGGGAAGAAAGCACGCGGCAAAGGTAATAAGAACACGCTTGCTTTATGCGGCAAAACAAAC
>CAZMWN010000127.1:0-9652 GCA_964569935.1 uncultured Pirellulales bacterium | reverse complement strand
ATGGGGGTCAGGACGTTTTCACTTGCTCCGCCTATGTTACCTGAGATAAAGCAGGTGATTCGCTCGGTTACAATGGAAGATTGTAATAAAGTGGCGAGAAAAGTGTTAAGCATGAATTCAGAACGGCATATTTCAAGCTACCTTCGTGACGCCGCAAGAAAAATCCTGCCCGAGGCCTTTTAGCAGCTAACCGGTCGATCGCGATCAATTATTCGAAATTTGTGATTCGCAGTCAAAGGTGCCTTTACCGAACAAATTAAGTTCATACTGTAAATTTATGCGGTGTTGTTTCAACCAAGGGCCATAGGAACCTGCTCGTTTATAATAAAAATAGCTTGTTTTTTGTGTAGAGGTGGGGATAATGCTATCTGGTTATTGCCAATGGTAATAAGGAGATATGGATATAGAAGCGACGGACGATATTATCCTTTTGGTTATAAAGTTCAAGATAGGGGGGAACTTGAGATTTCTGTCACATGCCGAGACGCTAAGAGTCTTCCAGCGGGCCTGCGTCCGGGCCGATATAAATCTGCAATATAGTCAGGGTTTTAATCCCCATCCGAGGATATCTTTGCCCCTTCCCAGACCTGTCGGAGTTGAATCGGATGATGAATTATTAACTCTTAGGATGCACCGTCGTCCGTATTCAACAACTCATGAATTAAGCTATTCACAGACCATGAACCACGAATCACGAATTAAGAATGAGCTTTCTTCGCAATTGCCCGATGGCTGCGAACTGATTTCGATAAGTGTTGCCGAGACAGCTACCTCATTTCAGCCTTGTTCGGCGACGTACGTATTTACGGTACGGGAAGAATATCTCAGCCAGGAATTCAAAGACAGAATTAAGGATTTGCTGGCAAGCGATAGTCTTGTTGTCAGGCGAATAGCGGATAGTAAAAGATCAAAAATCGAAAATCGAAATTCGAGATTTAAGGATGTGGATGTCAGAGGTTTTATAAAAATGGTCGAGCTGGATAAGGCGAATATGAATGTCCAATGCATAATTACATCTGCCGGCTCAATACGTATCCAGGAAGTTTTGGAACGGCTGGAACTGGACTTGGAAAAACTGGCATCGCCGATCAGACGCACGTGTGTGCAATGGCAGGGTGTGTGAGGTGATAGAACAAAACACAATATTTAGGATGTGAAAATGTCAAGAGAGATGTTAATCAATGTGGCCGAGAGCGAAGAGTGCCGGGTTGCAGTTGTTGAGGGTAGCCAGCTCGAAGAGCTATACGTGGAAAGGGCAAGTTCCGGCAGCCACGTCGGTAATATTTACAAGGGAAAAGTGGCGAACATCGAATCCGGCATACAGGCGGCGTTCATAGATTTTGGTGTAGGCAAAAATGGTTTTCTTCACATAAGCGACCTGCACCCGCGCTATTTTTCCGGTTCAGGCGGAGGTTCAGCCGAAAATATTGGCCGGCGAAAATCTCTGAAGGATCGGCCGCCTATCCAGAATTGCCTTCGAAGAGGCAATGAGATTGTCGTTCAGGTAACAAAAGAAGGCCTTAAAGCCAAGGGTGCAACGCTTAGTACGTATCTTGCACTGCCCGGCAAATATCTGGTTATGCTACCCTGGATGAAGAAGCATGGAGTTTCACACAAAATTGACGATGACGACGAGCGTAAAAGACTTCGGGAGATTTTTGAGCAGTGCAAACCTCCTAAAGAGCAGGGTTTTATCATCAGGACGGCGGGGCAGGGATGCTCGAAAAGGGATATACAAAATGATTTGAAGTATCTCAGGCGATTATGGAGGGCTATTGAAACACGAATAAATTCTGAAAAAGCGCCCGGCGAGCTTTATCAGGAATCGGATTTGGTCATCAGGGCACTCAGGGATGTGTACAATAGTAAAGTAAATAAAATAATTTGTGATTCGGAAAACGTGGTTCGCAAAATCCGGGATTTTTTCTCCATAGCTACACCGCGTGTGAAAAGAAAGGTAGTATATTACGAGGGCAAAGTTCCGCTGTTTCATAAATATCACATAGAAGATGAAATATCAAAAGTCCAGTCTCGCAAGGTTGAGCTTAAAGGCGGCGGCTCGATTGTGATTGAACAAACAGAAGCATTGGTATCAATCGATGTCAACAGCGGTCGATACCGCAAGCAGAAAAGTGCGGAGCAGACAGCCTTTGAAAGTAACATAGAAGCCGCTGAGGAGATTGCCCGCCAGCTTCGATTGCGAGACCTTGGGGGGCTGATAATCTGTGACTTTATTGATATGCGAAGTAACAAACACCGTAAGGCGGTTGAAAAGGTATTTCGAACGGCTGTCAAGACCGACCGTGCTCGCACGAAAATATTGAGTATAAGCAGGTTCGGCATAGTTGAAATGACCCGGCAGAGGATGCGTCCTTCCCTTCAGTCCAGCACTTATCTGGCATGTCCGAATTGCGCAGGAACAGGTTTTGTAAAAAGTCATGAGTCGCTTGCGATCGAGTTTATCAGGCTCTTGAACCTCTCATCCGCGAAAGAGCAGATAAAACGGGTTGAGCTGTTTGTCTCGCCGGAGGTGGCGGACTATCTGCAGAATCTAAAGAGGGCGTCAATTGCACAGATAGAACAAAACAACGGCAAACGCGTGATTATCCATTCTGTGTCGGATTATTCCGGCGAAAAGCACGATTTGGTCTGCTACAACGCGCGGGGAAGCATCGTTAAATTATAGGCTTACCCATCATATTTGTTAAGTCATGTACTGATTTAATAAAAGACGAATTGCACCACAACTAAGGACCTGTGGATTTTGGCTTGACGGAGGGCATTGCTTTGATAATACTGTACTCTACTATGATGTATGCTGTTGTATATGGAGGTACAGATAATAAGTGGAATTTGACTTTGAATATGCACGAAAGGTCATCGAAGCTGAGGCCGACGCGATAAGCTCTCTGACGCCGATTGTTGACGAGTCTTTTGCCGAAGCGGCCGAGATGATTTATAACTGTAGTGGATCCTGCATTTTAAGCGGTATCGGTAAAGCCGGTATAATTGGGCAGAAAATAAGCGCAACTCTTGCTTCGACCGGCACCCCAAGCCATTTTCTTCATCCTGCCGAAGCCGTCCACGGCGACCTGGGCAGATTACGCAAAAACGATATCGTGATTGTTCTAAGCTACGGCGGAGAAACGGATGAAGTCATCCGGCTGATAAATCTGGTCAAGCAGTTGGGGATTCAACTGATTGCAATAACCGGCGAAAGTGATTCGACTCTGTGCAAGCATAGTGACGTTGCGCTGTGTATGGGACAGATCAGCGAGGCGTGCCCGCTCGGCGTCGCACCGAGTGTTTCCACTACCTGTATGCTGGCAATTGGCGATGCTCTGGCTTTTACGGTAATGAAAGCTCGCAAGTTCGGCGTTGAGGATTACGTGAGGTTCCATCCGGGTGGTTCACTCGGCACTAAGTTGATGACGGTTGAACAATCGATGATGTTCAGGCCGGGAGAAAAATTGCCCACTGCCGGGGCTGACGATACGGTGAAGCAGCTTCTTGATAAGACCGGCGATGTAAAGCGTCACGGGGCCGTGATGGTTGTCGATAAAGGAGGTAAATTAGAGGGAATAATAACCGATGCAGACCTTCGACGTCTTATGACAAAACATGGAAAGGGCGCTTTCGAGTTTAAAGTGGGTGATGTTATGACCGCCGGCTGTAAAAGGATACGAGCCGATGCCCTTGCCGCCGAAGCGACCGCTCTTTTCCATAAGTACAGAATTGATGAGCTTCCGGTGGTTGACGTAGATGACAAACCCGTGGGGCTAATCGACGTGCAGGACATCGTAACAATCAAAGTTGTCGGATAGAAGCAATTGACGATTGCCAATTGAAAATCGGAAATTGTAAATCGAATATCGAAAATGAGAAAAACGGATCTCGCAGATATACAAATGCTGGTTCTTGATGTCGATGGTGTTCTGACTGATGGGACTTTAATCATTAACGCCGACGGCAGCGAAAGTAAATGTTTCAACACGCTGGACGGCCACGGTATTAAAATGTGGCAGAGAGCAGGTCACAAGGTTGCTTTGCTAAGCGGCCGGGCTTCGGAGCCGACGAGACATCGGGCCGAACAGCTTCAGATAGAATATGTCTTTGAAGATTGCCACCATAAGCTGCCCGCACTTGAAAAATTCCTTGAACAGCTCGGCCTTTCACCGCAGGTGGTGGCGTACGTCGGGGATGATTTGACGGATTTGCCGGCAATAAGATACGTCGGATTTGGAGTTGCCGTTGCTAATGCGGTTGATGAGGTGAAGAAATATGCCGATTATGTCACTACCCGCACCGGCGGCGCCGGTGCCGTCCGAGAGGTGATAGAATACATTCTGAAAGATTCCGGCAAATGGCAGGAGCTTATGAAAAGATACCTGCCCTGACGGCTATAAGAGGTTATTGAAGTGCGTAAAATCATAATAGGATTGGCTTCGTTTGCCGTTGTGGGAGTAGTGTTTGTATTGTACAGCCTTGTAGATAGAACTCCGCCCATTGAAACAGATTCCGGAGCAGGTGTCACGGGAGTTGCCGGCAGTAATTTCAACGAGTTTGGCGACGTAAATAACATTGGAAAAATCGGCGATGTCGGAGTTGATACGATTGAAAAATCCTATTACGTGACACGCAATGAAGATTACGAGATTGTAGGGGAATTTGGATTCGAAGTGCTGCTGCACAAGGAAGGTGATATATGGGAGCTTCAAAAACCGTACAGGAATGTTTATCAGCCCGATTTTACATGTTATATGACTGCCGATAAAGGGAGCGTCCGGGTTGAAACCGCTGCCGGCAGCACGACTCCAAAGGATGCAACATTTAGCGGAAATGTCGTGATTCATGTTGTGCCGGAAGAATCGAGTAACATTAAGGAAAACACGATTTACCTCGATGATCTTGTTTTCTTAAGTGACATGTCTCAACTGGCTACAGACGGGCCGGTCACCGTTGTTTCGAAAGATTTTCACATGGTCGGCATCGGCATGAAACTGGTCTATAATGAAGTGCTGAATCGGCTTGAACTTTTTAGAATATTTGATTTGAAAACCCTGGTAATGAAACTCCAGCAGACGGCAATTGGAGCCCAAAGTCAACCCGAAGAATCAGCCGAAACTGATACTGAAGGCGCAATCCTACGGCCGGTTGAGTCCGCTCCGGTCGCTGATTCTCAAAAGCCCGAGCAGCAGCAACAGCAACAACAGCAGCAACATCAAAAACAGCAGCAATACTACAAATGCCTGTTCAGCAGGAATGTTTTAATTGACACTCCTGAGCAGCTTGTTTATGCCGACCGGGAGGTCGTTATCAAGGATATCTTCTGGTCAAGTGGCTCAAGCAAAGAAAATGGCCCGGCCCGGACCGTATCTGAAAGTGACGCCAATGAGCCTGCATTTGTTGTAACAGATTCGAACGAATCCAGTCAACCTGATCCTGTTATCACGGCCACGGATGAACCCAATGGACCGCCTGAACAGCTTGTCAAAGTCACTATAACCTGTGACGATGGTATGATTATCACGCCGAAAGAACTTGCTATAGAGCCTGTTGACCTCACACAGACTGAGTTGGTTTCTGAATCAGATGTTCTTACTGATATACATGAAAAGGCTGCGGGACGAACCACGCTGATTACTGAAAGTATCGAATACAGTGCTCTTATAGATGATACCCTCGCGAGCGGTTCCACGGAGCTGACATTCTACGCCGAAGATTCAAACAGTACAGATCCGAATCAAAATGTTGTTCCGGTCGTGGTAACCGCGCAAAAACAGGCCAGGTTCTTAAAGACTACCAACCAGGTCATCTTCGAAGGCGACTGCTTCTGTAATATGGGCTCTGAACAGGTAAATAAAAATCGGGATTTCAAACTAAAATCCCCGATGCTGACAGTGAATTTGCCCGGGGAAAAATCTGATCAATCGTTTGACTTCACCGATATTATTGCAGCCGGTCCTGCAGAACTGGATTTCTATATCGATGATATGACCGGTACACGAGGGCCCAATGAACCACTACCGGCGAAAGTTGTCGCTCAAACACGGGCGCGGTTCGTATCGGCTTCAAAGCAGGTAATCTTCGAAGGTTCCTGCCGGAGTACAATTCTTTGTGAGGACCCGAACTTCCTGGAAGAATTCACACTGCGCTCTGATAAGATGACCGTGGATTTGCCCAAAGATGCAAACGAACGGCTTGCTGCTTCTGAATCCGACATTAAACATCTTACCGCCGAAGGGGGAGAAGTGAGATTAGCGGCTCTTAAAAGGGCCAAGGCCGGGACAACACAGGCTCAGGGCCTCAAGTCGGGCAGGAAGCTGGGTGGAATCGAAATAAAATGCAGCAGGATAGATTATAGTTCCCAGCGGCAGCTCTTCCTGGCGACCGGGCCGGCCTTGGTAATATTGAATAATACCGAAGTCAAGGAGCCGAACGAGCGAATCGACACATCCGGCATCGGCACGGAATGGTGGGCCGTAGTGGATAATTGTGACAATTTGCAGTACTCGCCGAGCGAGAATCGTATCGTCGCCGGGGCCGTACCCGGTGAAACGTTGCACATTCAATACATTACCGTCGAACAGGGCCAATTCGGCCCGACTATATTGGCTACGGCCGGTCACGTCGATATCAGGCTCACCGAAACCGAGGATGGCCAGACCGAGCTTTCAACACTGTATGCTTCGAGAGGAATTGATTGTAACGATAACGGGAACAGATTTATCGGCAGTGAATTATTGTTTGAGCGCGAGAAGTCTCTGGTTACGGTAGCGGGCGATGATACTCAGCCGTGCTATTTTAACGGCTCGCTTGTCGATGGAATTAAATATAACCTTAAGACAGGCAAAGTCAAAGCTCAGGTTGTCGGCCCCGGTGCATTACAGATCAATAAAAAATAAACAAGCCGGATTAGATGTGAATGAAAAGCCCGGGATATATGCATAAATCATGCCTTTCAAAATGAATAGTCTGAAGATCGTAGTGCTCATACTATTGCTGTTGGCGTTACCGTTTTCCTGCGGAAATTCAACTTCGCAACAAAAGGGTGAGAGAAAGATTATTCCCGCCGGAGGAAAACGTCTCTATGTCCCGCCGGAGGTGATGGACGAAATCTATGACAAGATAAAAACGCCGTTCAAGTACGGCATCGTTCTCAAAGGTGAAGGCGGCAAAAAGATTGACTGCCCCGGCGTATTCCGGCACGGCGACAAGTGGTACATGATGTATGCCTGTATGAACGATGTCGGCTACGAGACACATCTGGCCGAAAGTCACGACCTGTTGCACTGGAAAAAACTGGGAAAGATATTGTCGTTTCGCAAGGACGGCTGGGACATGTGGCAGGCCGACGGCGGCCCGGCACTGATGGATTACAACTGGGCAGGCACTTGCGAACCGCAAAAATTCGACGACAAATACTGGCTCTCCTACATCGGCGGGGCGAAACAAGGCTATGAGACGGACCCACTGGCTATCGGCATCGCCTGGGCCACAAATCTCACCGAGCCTCTCGAATGGAACCGCATCCTGGAAAATCCCGTTCTCTCGCCGCAACAGTCGGATGCACGCGATTTCGAAAAAAAGACCCTGTATAAAAGCAATATTATCTGGGACAAGTCCGAGTCATTGCGTTTCCCTTTTGTCATGTTCTACAACGCCAAGACGAAAAACGGCTACGAAAGGATCGGGATGGCTGTGTCCAGGGACATGATTCACTGGAGCCGCTACGGCACTGAACCAGTCGTCGCCAACGGCGAAAAGGAGGAACGCGGCATCAGTGGCGACCCTCAAATCGTTAAAATCGGTGACGTTTGGGTCATGTTCTATTTTGGTGCCGGCTGGAAGTCGAAAGCGTTCGATACCTTCGCCTGCTCATACGACCTTGTGCACTGGACAAAGTGGCAGGGGACGCATCTTATAGAACCGTCCAAATCCTGGGACGAAACCTACGCTCATAAACCATGGATCATCTGTTTCGAGGGAATCGTTTATCACTTTTACTGCGCAGTAGGAAATAAAGGAAGAGTTCTCGCATTGGCTACATCGAAAGATTTGAGAACAGAATCAGCTCAGTGAATTTGAATCTCACTAAATCAAACTTAAATATATTATATGCGATTGGCACTTGATGTTGTGTGTAACTTGATTTGAAGTTGGTCGTGCTTTATCGATAGACAAATCTCCCTTTGATGTGGTCTTACATCTGGAGCTTATCCATTATAAGGTCCCACGTCTCGTAGTCCTGATTGACAAAATTGTCGTTTGTATCTTCCATGTCTTCCAGGATGGTTGGATCAATGACAAAGTCAACACTCAGGTCCCCTCGTGCCACGTTCCAGCCGTTGATATGTGCCGCCCCGCTCGGCCGGAGCACGTCCATTAGCAGAAGACTTTTACCTGCCTTGAAGTCCGTCATATTTTTGACCACACGCTCACGATCCTCTAAGCTCTTGCATATCGGATTGTAGGAATACGGAATACGTACTCCCCATCCGCCTCCCAAAACCGCTGTGGGAAAGACAGGATCGGAATAATCCTTATATTGAAAATAGGCCTGTTTTGACGGGCAGTAAAAAATCTTACCGTCTTTTATAAGTTTATATTTCCATAAAAGTCCCAGGTTCCAATAGATATCATTATCGGTGCGGAACCATCTGGCTTCATGGTTGTTTTCCTGCACATGTATCCACGTGCCGTTGCGCTCTTCTCTTACAGGAGGAATTTTGCCGTCTCGATCATTGGCAAATAGAGCTACAGAGGTACATATTTGCTTCATATTTGCTGCGCACACCACCCGGCGTGCCTGCTTACGGACTCTATTTAAAGCCGGCATCAGGATGGCCATCAGCAACGAAATAATGGCAATAACCACGAGGAGCTCTATTAACGTAAAACCTCTTTTTGCACATATCGTCGGCATTAGCCTCTTATAAAGTGCTTGAAACATATATCCACCCCGTTTTGTTTATAATTTACTCAGCACTTCCACCAGTCCTTCATGTTAATGCATTTTATTCTATTGTTTATGAAAATGCAAGAATTTAAAAATTCTGTAGTATAAGCGGCTTTTTTCATTTTGGGTATTCCGGAAAATCTCCAGATTCGTCCGATGTTTTCAATACGTTCCTTATTTGATTTTAAGGGTTGACTTTGAGCCAAATCCCGATACAATTCGTTTCTCGTGGATCGAATCGTGTCTTGAATAAGACATACCATTGATTGATACAAAATCCGGAAAAGGAGAAGACAGTTGGATTATAACTGTGTTGTACTGATTAAGCAAGTGCCTGATACAAAGAGGATTACTGGTGATGTAATGAACGATGACGGCACTGTAAAGCGTTCTGCGCTGCCGGCCATCTTCAATCCGGAAGACCTCAACGCCCTTGAGCTGGCCCTTGAGATAAAAGAACGGTTCGGCGGCCATATAACGGTTATTACTATGGGTCTGCCTGCGGCGAGTGCGATTCTTCGCGATTCGCTCTATCGTGGGGCCGACGATGCTATTTTGATTACAGACCCGCGATGTGCTGCAAGCGATACACTGGCGACCAGCTATATTATCAGTTGTGCGGTCAAAAAAATCGATTATGATATCGTTCTGTGCGGCAGGCAGGCGATTGATGGTGATACCGCACAGGTCGGC
>CAZMWN010000126.1:0-9737 GCA_964569935.1 uncultured Pirellulales bacterium | reverse complement strand
GTTGACCATTTAACTGGTGAATTGGTATTAAGCAGGTACTTTTGGGACAAAAAAATCGGCAATCTAACAGTAATGTCTCCGGATGTTGGTAACATTAAAATCGCATCAAAGTTTGCATCCCACCTCGGCGGAGACCTTGCGATTGTTCATAAAAGACGCATCAGCGGCAGCCAGGTAGAAGCTCAGGAGATTATTGGTGACGTTAAAGGTAGAAATATCCTGATGTGCGATGACATTATCGCCACAGCCGGTACAATCTGCAGTGCTGCTAACCTGGTAAAAGAACGTGGGGCCGAGAAAGTATATGTATGCGCCACACACGGTGTTTTTGCTCCGCAAGCTTTTGAGCGGCTGGCTAAAGCACCGATTGACGAGGTAGTAGTAACCGATACTATACCGCTGAATAAGCAGGCTAAAAAGATCAGCATTATCAAAGTCTTAAGCGTAGCAGTCATGTTAGGTGAGGCAATAAAAAGAATTCACAGAAATGAATCTGTAAGTAATTTATTTAGAAATATTTAACCAGGATACAAAATATGGCAAAAGAATTGCTTCTAAAAGCAGAAATCAGAGAACACGCCGGTACAAAGGCTGTCAAAAAAATACGGATGCAGGGAAGAATACCTGCTATTGTTTATGGTCATAAGGAGCAACCAATAGCTATCTCATTGGATGAACACAACTTCATCGAGGGACTGCATCACAGGCATCGGCTAATGGATGTTCAGATCGGCAAAAAGAAAGAAAAGATGATTGTTAAAGAGTTGCAGTATGACTACTCCGGCAAAAACATCATTCACGCAGATTTGATGCGGGTGGACGTGACCGAAGTGGTAAAAGTAACTGTTCCAATTGAACTCAAAGGCACAGCTCAGGGCACACATGAAAGCGGTATTATCGAGGAACATACAGATCATCTGGAAATCGAGTGCAAGGCAACAGAGATTCCGGAAACGATTGTAGTTCCTATCAAAGATGTGCATGTTGGTGGAGCCCTGCATGCCGGAGAGATTGAATTACCGAATGGTGTGAAATTGCTGAGCTTACCAGAGACACTCTTAGTAACGTGTCACTTAGTTGCTGCCGCCAAGACCACTGAACAGGTAGAAGAAGAAATACCGGCGGCTCCCGAGGTTATTGGTGAGGCTGCGGAATCTGAAGAGGAAACTTCAGAGGAATGAAAATGAGCCGGGTTGGACGCAAGTATGGACGATATGAAAATAGTCGTTGGTCTGGGTAATCCCGGCAATGAGTATGTTAATACGCGACACAATACCGGATTTAAGGTAATTGATTTGTTGGCCGAGGCACTGAAGATAGAGGTAAAAAAGAGAAAATTCGGCGCCCGCCTCGGCTCAAGTGAATTTGCAGAGAAAAAGTTAATATTATTAAAGCCGTGGAAGTTCATGAACCGAAGCGGGCAGGTTGTTGCGACAACTGTAGGATTCTACAAGCTCGGTCTTAATAACTTGATAATAGTGACCGACGATATGGCCCTTGAGCCCGGCAGGATTCGGATTAGAGCCAAAGGTTCAGCCGGAGGCCATAATGGTCTGACCGACATAATAGACAAGCTCGGTACAAATGAATTTTCACGTTGTCGAGTTGGTATTGGCTGTAACATCGAAGAAGTCGGCCAAAATCAGGTTGATTACGTTCTCAGCAAACCTACTGAGAACCAGAAAGCCTTGTTGGACAAGGCGATTGAAAATGCGAGGGATGCAGTATTGTGCTGGATCGAGTATGGTCTTGAGACAGCAATGAATAAGTTTAATAGTAATATTGAATAATCATCGGATATAGGTATCGAATGAAGCTAAATGCGAAATATGTGTTTTAACGGGAGGTAATTAGTTTGGAAACTATGACTAAGAATAATCTATATGAAGGTATGTTTCTTATTGATTCGGCTTTGGCCGGTTCAAATTGGGACGGTGTTAATAACACTATAAAAACGATATTAGAAAGAACTGAGGCCGAGATTGTATCAATAAGAAAATGGGACGACAGGAAGTTGGCCTACGAGATTCATGGCAAAGGCAGAGGGGTATACATCCTCTGCTATTTCCGCGTAGACGGCGATAGAATAAAGGAAATCGAAAAAGGTGTACAATTATCAGAGCAAATTATGCGCGTTCTGATTCTCAACGCTGAGCATATGACAGCAGAAGATATTGAGAAGGATACCCCCGCTTCCAAGATTGAAAAGGTAAAAGGCGATGAAGAAGTAGCCCAGGAGGCACAATCCGTACAGCAAAGTACTGACTATAAAGCTGAGAAAGCAGAAGCACCTAAAAAGGCTGAAGAGACAGAACAAGAGGAGATAACCGAACAAAAGTCGGAAGAAATCACCGAGAATAAACAAGAATCAGAGCCTTCTGAAGTTCCAAATGAATAAATCAGAAAGAAGTCAAATATGGCCAATTACAACAAAATTTTATTAATGGGTAACCTGACCCGTGATCCTCAGTTGTCATATACACCGAATCAGACAGCGGTAGTTGATTTTGGTTTAGCGACAAACCGCAGGTGGACGGCTCAGGACGGCAGCCAACGAGAAGAAACATGTTTTGTGGACTGCAGGATGTTCGGCAAGAGAGCTGAGGTTATCAACAAGTACTGCAAAAAGGGAAATCCTCTGTTTATTGAGGGGCGACTGACTCTCGATAGCTGGGAGGCGCAAGACGGCTCGAAGCGCAGTAAGCACAGAGTAACTGTTGAGAATTTTGAGTTTCTCGGCAAAGGCACCGGCGGCGGCGAGCAAAGCGTAAACAGAACAGAAACTGAGGCAAGGCAGCAGACGTCCGATGATGATATACCGTTCTAATGTAAGCCTAAAATACTTTCTTTCTGTGTATGGGCCAAAGAAAATATGAACTGTTTTTAATAACAGAATGTTTTTAATAATAGAATAAGAAATAAAACAGACAGGAATAATATGGTAAGAAGAGATAATAACAAAAGAAAACCAGGATTTGCAGGAGCTCGCGAACAGACACAATGTCGTTTTTGTAGAAGAGGCATAAAATACGTTGACTATAAAGACATCGGAACCTTACAAAAGCTGCTGACAAATCGCGGCAAAATATACTCACGTAAGCGCAGCGGAAACTGTGCCGGCTGTCAACGTAAGGCGAAAAAAGCAATTAAGCGAGCCCGATATATGGCTTTACTGCCATTCACTGCATAATTTTTGTGATAAGTTATTTGGTTAAATTGGTTAGTTGGTTAATTTGACTCGCACCACTCAGGGCTCACCATTTAACCAGAAAGGATTACCGGATGAAAGTTTTACTTTGTGATGATATCAAGAAACTTGGCTGGTTTGGGGATGTCGTAGAAGTCAATAACGGATATGCCAGAAATTATTTGCTGCCGCAAGGGCTTGCAAAGATTGTCACCGAAAACAGCATTAGAGCTATAGCAGAGGAGAAGACAAAGCGCGCTGAACAACGTATAAAGGAGAGCAAACGGCTTGAAGATGCTACCATAGCAGTCGATGGGGCAGAAGCCGTTGTAGCTGCAAGGGCAAACGAGCAAGGACATTTGTACGGCTCAATCAGTGCCGAGCAGATAGCAGCTAATCTACGGGAACAGGGATTCCAGGTTGCCAATGAGGTTGTTCAGTTGCCCGAACATATTAAGCAGGTCGGAACACATGCTATCACCCTTAAGTTCGCTGGCAACTTAACTGCTACTGTTAATCTTGTTGTTGTACCTGAACAGGACACCAATGAGAATGTTGATGAGGCTTAAGTTCTTATTTCAAATAAAAGTACAGAGATTTTAGACACCATATAACTTGACAGCATGAATCAATTTAATTATTTCCGGGCACGAAATTATTAAGAATTCCCCGGAGTAAATCTTTCCTATTGGTTTACTCACAAGCTAATCAATGTAGATAATAAATCAGGTTTCACTGCACTAAATTAAACATTTTCAAGCACTTAAGGACTATTCCTCAATTTTCCATACAAGCTCAGCTACATATCATTAGAAAAAGAATTTCAAAAATTAACATTGTCATTGTTAAAATAGCGAACATTCATTCAACATTTAATGAAAAACATAAATTTGCCTAACTCCCAATCAAGCAGTCACATACTGATATAATTATAAATAATAACTAATTAATAATTAGAAATTTGGTTACATCCTCATTTTTTATTCTTGACAAAATCAAACCTGAGCAGTTAAATTAGGCCAAAAAGGTAACCTGGTAGGGGGTTAAATCAAAAGGATTTGGTTAAAGAAAAGGATTGGAGAAAATGAAGGATTTATTTACCACCGGGGAAGCTGCGGAAGTCTGCAGAGTAAGTCAACAAACCATTATCCGCTGCTTCGATTCCGGTCGGCTGGAGGGATTCCGCGTTCCAGGCTCAAGATTTCGTAGGATTCCTCGCCAGAGTCTGGTCAAGTTTATGAGGGAAAACAAAATCCCCCTTGATGCAATCGAGTCCGGCAAGAAAAAAATACTTATTGTTGACGATGACGTCGAAATCGTCGAACTAATGGTAGATGTCCTTGAAAGGGACGGCAGATTCGAAACGAAAACAGCATCAAGCGGCTACGAGGCTGGAATTGTAACTCAGCAGTTTCGACCCGAATTGATTTTGCTCGATTATATGCTGCCAGATGTCAATGGAAATGTTGTTTGCCAAACGATCAAAAGGAATCCCGAATTCGAGAACATAAAAATTATTATTGTAAGCGGTGTTGTAAAACAGGATGAGATCACACAACTGCTCAAATCAGGCGCTGAAGATTTTATAAGAAAACCGTTTGATATTGCTGAACTTACAAGCAAAATCACCACGTCGCTGCAGATAAAATAAAAAACGGTGCACCGCTATTTCGTTTTTGCCCACACCTGTTGTGGCATAGGCGCATGTGCGTAGTAAAACGAATGGGGGTAAAACTGTTTGAAATCTGGCAGACCAAGAAACCGAGACGACTATATGCCAGACAATCTAAAAAAAAACTCAACCACTTATCAGCAGGTAGAGCTTGCAATCAATCAGCTCGATTATCTTTCAACTCTTGACTGCATTGCCGCACAATACCTACCCAAGCTCATACAAAGTCAATTTCAACCCTCAGCACTGATTGATATTATTGAATCAGATCCAGCCCTCACCTTGAGAATTCTTTCACTTATTAGTAGCAGTGGCATGAGTTTGCCGGATGGCAGATTCTCGCTTAGCAAAGCCCTTGATAAACTACCTGCTCATCAGGTTCGTAATGCTATATTATCAATCAGGATTACTCAAACTTTTGGCCAAAACAACGGTCCCAACTCCTACAATGTCTCTCTGAAAAAAGGGCTACTTATTCACAGCCTTGCAGTAGCCTGTTGCGCTAAAGAAATCGCTGAATTGGCAACACCTCAAATGGATCCGCAATTGGCCTACTGTGCTGGATTATTGCACGACATCGGAAAACTTGCAATGGACGAGACGATGCCAAGAAGTTTTGCCCGCATTTTCGAAGAAGCGGAATCCACAGGGCAATGTACCCAAACGATTGAGCAAAAGCATCTCGGAACAGACCACACCATCATAGGCAAACATCTGGCACAAAAGTGGCAATTACCAAATTTACTTATTCTTGCTATCTGGTTGCACCACAGCCGGACCCTGACAATTTCACGTGACATGCCTGAAGCAAGGATAGCAGCAGTCATTCAGTTGGCAGATTTGGTAGCACGTCAAACCGGCATTGGTCGGTCCGGCAGCTTCGATGTACCGGAACAGACAGATCCGATAGCCCAGGGTCTTGCAATAAGCATCGAGCAGCTACAGTATATCCGTAATAATTTAAGTACCAAAGTTGAACAAAAATCTAAAATTTTAGGCCTGGATTTACCGAAAGCCCATGTTAAGTATTGCGAAGCTATTCACGATGCTGCTGTACAATTTGCTCGACGGGACACAGAATTGTCCAATGAAAATCGACGGCTACAAAGTGCTTCAAGTCATCTCGATTTTATCAAAGACCTTCTGCTCAACATAAATTTGACAAACACAGTTATCGATCTGGCAGAGCACCTGGCTACTCGCTGGCAAAAGTTTTACCAGACCGGCAGGATATGTCTGTTTTTGGTTCCCCCTACCGGCTCACAAATTCTCGAAGCAGTGACTGTTGAGAACCTTGCTCAAAGTCAAGTAGTGTCTTTAAACATTCCTGACGAAATATCTGTCATCCCTAAAACGCTATCAAATAACTTTGCTATTGTTAATGCACACGATCACATCGATTGGCTGTTTGAGCAATTAGACATTAGCTTTGATGCGAATCAAACTAAGTTAGTACCGCTGCTGTGCAGAGGCAAAGCTGTCGGGGCAATTGCTTTTGAGCTTCATTACCCGTCTGACACAGAGCTATTCGAGGAAAGTTTCAGAACTTTCGCTTCGATTGCCGGAACTGTGTTAGGCATGGCTATAACCCAGCAGAGAGAGCAACAATATGCAGAGCGTTTTGCCCGATTAATTTGTGCCCCATCAGAAGAATGGCTTTCACTTGAATCTCAAGACCTTGCTAATTGGTCAAGGCAAACAACTCCGGTTGAAGTCTCTATGAATGCTTTAGCTGAGATGGCGGCGGGCGCTGCGCATGAATTAAATAATCCTCTGGCTGTGATATCCGGCCGAATACAGTTGCTCGCTGAAGCTGAGAAGAACCAGGAAAAGAAGCAAATTTTAGATCAGATTCATGAAAATGCTAATAAGGCATCTGAGATTATTGAGGACTTGATGAGTTTCGCCGAGCCACCACGGCCTAAGCCCGCCCAGATAAGTATTGCCCAGATCGTAGATGAAGCAATACAGTTGGCCAACCTAAAGACAAATATTGAAGAACTTAATGCTCAAATAGAAATTGCTGACGGTACCGAGAACGTTTTCGTAGACTCAGCACAGATTGTATCTGCAATCGCAAATATTATATCAAACGCCATAGAATCCTACAGTGAGCAGATCGGGCTAATCCAAATTACTGCTGATACTGACACGACTGTGGACATGGTCAAATTATCAATCGCAGACAGTGGCTGCGGAATGGATACCCAGACTCTGCAAAAAGCAATACAGCCGTTCTTCTCAGCAAGACCGGCCGGGCGAAAACGAGGAATGGGCCTTGCCTACTCTGCTCGACTCATACAGCTAAACAATGGCTCGCTGAACATCGAAAGTGAACCTGACATTGGAACAACTGTGAATATTTATCTACCCTGTCAATAGGTTTAATCTATTCTAAAGCATATCCAACATGTCGGCTCCGAGAGAACTTTAAAACAAGTGCAACATTCATAAAAAAGGGGAAATACAAGAGGAAAAAAATGAAGAAAAGTGTTAACGCTCCCCTTATTTTTGAAGGAGGTTAGGTGTTATCTAATTTACGTTTTCATGGTAGAAATATCTAAAAAAAGTCAAAATATTATGCCTTGTCCGGTTTATTGTTGCCCTAAAAACTAATATATGTATGATTATTTCCTGCTTTGTGTTGCGGCAACTGAATACAAAAACTATATCTTTCTGAGTCTCTGCCGATAAATTAGGTCCAATGTGGATATCAGAGACTCTTTGAATATCGCCCGTCAAAGTCTTGCCCGGCTTTGTACTTTGTGAAACATATTAGCCCTGAGAAAACTATGGCACAAATAGCAGTAGATGTTGTATTGATACCCTCGGAAGAGATGATGGAAAAAGCCATCAAGGCTAACAGAGAACTATTGAAGCAATATCCCAATAAAATTATTTTGGATAAGGATTACTGCCTGCCTCACATTTCTTTAGCTATGGGATGTATCAATCAAAAGCACATTCCTGATATTGAGATAATTCTACGGAAAATCACTCAAAATTACTGTATTGAACCTTTACACGTTGTCGGTGTCCACATCGAAACAAATTCGGCCGGGGAAAAAGTATCGGTTCTCCAAATAGAAAAAACAAAGTCGCTCCAATCACTTCACGAACAGGTTATACAAAAACTGGCAGCTTTTTTCAGTTATGAAGTAACGACCGATATGATTATTAGCGACGACGCGATCGGCGAATCCACTTTATCATGGATCAAAAATTACCCTGAAAAATCAAGCTATGAGAACTTTTTTCCACACATAACACTTGGATACGGACAAACAGAAATCAGGTTTCTTCCAACGAAATTCACTGTTTCAAAACTTGCTTTATGTCACCTTGGAAATCATTGCACATGCAGAAAAGTTCTTGCTAAAGCTGAACTTACAACCTGAGCACACAATCATATAATTTTTTAGACAAAAAAACCTTGCAATGTCAGGATAATTCATATATTCTTCTCACCGATAGGATGTTGTCATTATCCACGGACATTAAAGTCGTATAGGTCCACATATTCAGGGCATATTCCTGGTTTTTTTAACCGGATAATTATCCTAATTAATACCAAAATCTGTGGGGGAAGAATTGTTGCACCTGTTTGATACAGGCAGCGTAACATTATAATGAAGGAGGAGAAAAACGTGAAAATAAATCAGGATTTTGGAATGTCGGTCCAGACAATTCTTTTCCTAAAGAACAGGAATAGTACCGAGTTCCTCCAGGCTGGAGAAATTGCTAAAGCTCTGAACTTTTCTGTGGGGTACCTCCAGAAAGTAGTACAAACACTGAGCAAGCATGGTATCGTGGAATGTAAACGCGGAAGAATTGGTGGCATAAGGATAAGAGCCAAGGTTATAACGTTATTTGATTTATGGAAGGCAACCTGCGGCGAACTTGATATTACCGAGCCAACTCTTGCTATCATGAAAAAACCGCTAAAGGCCTTTGCTGATTCAATGAAAGAGGTTATAGTTTACAAAAAGGTTAAAAATTAATACGTAATCGCAAACAATTATCATCTCTCTTAAGCCCATTGCTTTACAGCTTGAGTATGGTAATATTGTATGCTATAGATTATTGATCAAGGGAATTTGATTACACTTGAGTAATCCGCCTTGGCTGTATATCTAAAACCAAATGTAACTAACCTGTAAACCACAAGTCCGAAAACCACGGTGAAATGGTAGACTTCTATCGGAGTCTCTTCGCGTTTCTGAAGCAGTGCCAATAGCTGTACAACTAATAACGGGCTGTTTATAGGGCTGCCTGATGTGTGTCCATTTAATAGTCTGTTAGTCTTAAAGCCTCGCTTTTAATCAGCCGAATTTAAAATGCTGTAAACACTGTAAATTATAGCAACCTATCAAGAAAAGCGAGAAACTGTGCTCGATACAAATAGAAACAAAAGATTGCGTCTGCTTATCAAAAAGCTGAATAAAGATCGCAAAAAGCAGGCCAAAAAAATAGACATTCTTTGCAATGACTTGATTGCGGCCCAAAGAGACTTTTTGAAAAAACTGAAAACCATTAGTTTTGCAGCAAATTTTTACGAGTCAATTATCGGTACTACCGACTTAAACAACCTTCTACACACGGCTTCAGGAATGATTAAAAAACAAATCGAAGGCGTAAATGTAACTCTCTTCTTACGTCAGGAAGAAAGCTTCGAACAACAAACGTTCGAAAGCGACCAGATTATCACATCTGTAGAACAGCATTTTGAGAGTTGCTTCAGTCCTGAGTTAGTAGAAAATATATGTGCATCAAATAAAGTTTGCACTCTTGAAGACATGTTTTCAATGGGTCTTCAAGGCAACATAGTCGAGCTAAGCAAAATTTCAGCCGTCACGATCCCTCTGGATGCTTACCGCT